>JAPLKY010000446.1 GCA_026387805.1 Candidatus Krumholzibacteriia bacterium | reverse complement strand
CTACGTGGCGAATTTCGATTTTCAGCCGGTGGAGGCCGCGAAGATCGCGCTCGTCATATTCCTCGCATCGAAGATCTCGGAATGGGGAGACCGTATCAGGGATTTCAAGAAGGGATTTCTCCCGCTCGCCGGAACGGGAACCGGCATGGCGGTCATGGTGGCGCTCCAGCCGAGCATATCGAACGCGGTCCTGATCATGATGCTCACCTTCGCCGTTCTCTTCGTCGCGGGATGCCGGATGAAGCACCTCGTGTGGTTCGGGCTCGCGGCGCTCGCGGCCGCGACGCCCTTTCTCCTGCAGGTGTCGAAAGTGATCACCCGGGTCACGACGTACCTCAAGGGCGGGGACGGAAGCGCGGCGAATTTTCAGCTCGAGCAGTCGCTCATCGCGCTCGGATCGGGCTCGATTTTCGGAGCGGGACCGGGCAGGGGGCATCAGAAATACCGCTTTCTCCCGGACGCTCATACCGATTTCATCTATTCGATCATCGGCGAGGAGCTCGGCCTCATCGGGACCATCGTCGTGCTCCTCGTTTTCGTGTTCATTCTGCGGCGGGCCGTGCGGACGGCGCTGCGCGCTCCCGACTCGTTCGGCTACGTCCTCGCGCTGGGGATCGGGCTGCTCGTATTCATGTCCGCGATGATAAACATTGCGATGACGACGGGCGTTATTCCGACGGCGGGGTTGCCGCTCCCGTTCATCAGCTACGGCGGCTCTTCGCTCGTCGCGTCGCTCGCCGCAATCGGCATTCTCGCGAACATCTCGTTCGAGGGCAGGGAGCGGAAACCGAGCGCCGGGCTGTTCGGGCTTCGGCGCGGCGCGAAAAGCGTGTACGCAAAGCGCGTGTAGCGGCACAAGAGAGGGAAAGGAACCGGCAATGAGAATCGTCTTCGCGGCGGGAGGAACGGGAGGGCACATCCTGCCCGCTCTTTCCGTTGCCGACGAGCTCCGCGCCCGGGTAAGCGGTCTCGAAGCGCTTTTCGTCGGCACGCGGTACGGACTCGAGAGCAGGCTCGTGCCCGCCGCCGGCTACGAGATCCGCTATATCTCGGCCAGGGGAGTGCGGGGGCGGGGGGCGGCGGCGAGAATCCGCAGCGCCGCGAGCATCGCCGTCGGGTTCTTTCAGTCGCTCGCTCTTCTCCTGCGTTTCAAACCGGATGTCGTGTTCGGATCGGGCGGGTACGCGAGCGCGGCCGTCGTCCTCGCCGCGTCGTGCCTGCGCGGGAAGATCGTCATCCAGGAGCAGAACTCGATCCCGGGGCTCACGAACCGGCTCCTCGCGCGGCACGCGAGGAGGATCTACCTCGGATTCGAGAAAGCATCGGGATACTTCGGAAGCCATCGAGGCCTTCTCGTCACGGGAAACCCGCTTCGGGCGGAGATCGTCTCGCCCGGACCGGTGGACCTCCGCAAGGAATTCGGTATCGAGGGAAGCGGACCGGTGCTCCTCGTCTTCGGCGGAAGCCAGGGGGCGCGCACGCTCAATCGCGCCGCCGCCGAGTACCTTCTCGCGCGCCCGGGCGTACGGGCAATAATCCAGACGGGGGAGCAGGACTACGCTTGGATGAACGAGAGACTCGGGGGGCTGTCCGGCCGCGTCTGCGTGCGCCCGTATTTCGAGGCGATGCATCGCGCATACGCGGCGGCGACCGTTTGTCTCGCGCGCGCCGGGGCGCTGACCGTGTCGGAGCTCGCCGCGGCGGCGGTTCCTTCGATCCTCGTTCCGTACCCGCACGCCGCGGACGACCATCAGTCATATAACGCCTCGTTCCTCGCGGAAGCGGGGGGGGCGATCGTGATTCGAGATTCGGACCTGAACAAAGATACGCTCGCTTCCATCCTCGACCCGCTTTTCGCGGACGCCGCGAGGCTCGCCGCGATGAGAAGCGCGCTCGATCGTGCCGCGCGGATAGACGCCGCGGCAATCATCGCCGGCGACGTGCTCGCGGTCGTTTCGGCCGGGAGGAGCGAAAAGGCATGAACGGCGAACGATCGCGCGGACGCGGGAGAGGACGGGGGAAAAGCGGAATGCTCGGAAAAACGAGGCATATTCATTTCGTCGGGATCGGAGGGGTCGGGATGAGCGGCATCGCCGAGATCCTTCTCAATCTCGGATTCACGGTGAGCGGCTCCGATCTCGAGAAGAGCGCGGCCACCGAGCGGCTCGCGGCGCGCGGAGCGAGGATACGGATCGGCCATGCGGCGAAGAACGTATCCGGGTGCGACGTCGTCGTCGTCTCCTCGGCCATCGACGCGGGCAATCCCGAGGTAGTCGCCGCCCGCGGGAAGGGAATCCCCGTCATCCCGCGCGCCTCGATGCTCGGGGAGCTCATGCGATTCCGCACCGGAATCGCGGTCGCGGGCGCCCACGGAAAGACAACGACGACGTCGCTCGTCGGCGCCGTCCTCCAGGAGGCCGGTTGCGATCCGACGATCGTCGTCGGGGGCCGCGTGAAGAGCCTCAAGACTAACGTCAGGCTCGGGCAGGGCGAGCTTCTCGTCGCTGAAGCGGACGAGAGCGACGGGAGCTTCGTGCACCTGACGCCGGTGTTCGGCATCATCACCAATATCGACGCCGAGCACCTCGATTTCTACGGCAATCTCGACGCGATCTACGACGCCTTCGTCGAGTTTTCGCGCTGCATACCGTTCTACGGGGCGATCATCTGCTGCATCGACGACCCGAAGGTGAGAACGATCATCCCGCGCATCGAGCGCCGGATCGTGACGTACGGGTTCGACGCCGGCGCCGACGTGCGCGGCGAGCTTATCGAATCGGGCGCGTCGGGCAGCCGGTTCGCGTACACGGTGCGGGGAAAGCGCCGCGGGCGGCTTCACCTCCGCGTCCCCGGCTTCCACAACGCGCTCAACGCCCTGAGCGTCTGCGCGCTCGCCGAGGAGCTCGACATCGCGCCCCGCCATCTCCGGAACGCCTTCGCCGCGTTCGAGGGGGTGGCGCGCCGGTTCGAGATCAAGGGGGAGCGAAACGGCGTCCTCTTCGTCGACGACTACGGTCACCATCCGACGGAGATCGCCGCGACGGTCAGGACGGCGCGCGAAGCCTTCAAGCGTCGGATCGTCGTCGTCTTCCAGCCGCACCGGTATTCGAGGACGAGGGATCTTCACGAGAAATTCGGCGGGGCGTTCCGCGACGCGGACGAGCTCTTCGTCACGGAGATCTATCCGGCGGGGGAGCGGCCGATCAAGGGAGTCACGGGGGAGCTCATCTATCACGCCGTGATGCGCGAGGGAAAGCCCCGGGTCAGCTACGTGCCCGCATGGGACGATTTGAAGGCCACCGTGCGCGAGAGCCTCCGGCCGGGGGACGTCGTCATCACCCTCGGCGCGGGGAACATCTACAAGCTCGGCGAGGAGCTTCTCGCCGAGAAGGAGGCAGTGAGGAGAAGATGAGATACTGGGAATCCACCCGTATGGCATCGCGGGAGTCGTCGACACGGCGAAGAGTCTCCGGAAAATGGCTCGCGCTTGCCGCCGGAGGCCTCGCCGCGATCGCGGCGGTCGCGCTCTGGTCGGGCATATTCATCATCACCGACGTGCAGTTCTTCGGCGACGGCACCATCCCGCAGGATTCCCTGAAACGTATCCGGGCCGGCCTCATCGGGGGGAACCTCGTGACGGTTTCGTTTTCGGACGCCCGCGAGGCGCTCCTCGCCTTTCCGGAGGTTCGGGATGCCGTGTTCGTACGGCATCCCTGGCACGCGGTCGAGTGCCGTGTTCTGAAGCGCGAACCGGTTGCGCTGCTCGTCGCGGGCGACATACTCGAAGTCGACGGCGAAGGAGTGATCATACCGCGGCGGGCCGGGAAGGGAGACATCGATCTTCCGGTCATCACGGGCATCGATCCGCGGGAGATCGGCAAACGCTCGGCGGCGCGGAGCATCGAGTGCGCCGTGGAGATTCTCGGGCTCTTCAAGAAGCTCGGCCTGTCGCCGGCGAAGCAATTGAGCGAGATCCACATATCCGGGGAAGACATCGACCTCGTCTGGATGGGAACGGGGACCCTCATACGGCTCGGCCGCGATCAGTACGCGGGCAGGGTCCGCAAGCTGGAATCGGTGCTCGGCATCCTGAACGATCGGGAACGATTTCCGTCGGTCATCGATCTGCGCTTTGACCGTCAGGTGGTTGTACGTTGAAATCATGGAAGCGGGGTGAGACCAGAAATATGTCCTCCGAGTTCGTAGTAGGTCTCGATGTAGGAACGACGAAGGTGGCCGTTCTCATCGGCGAATTCACGCCGGAGGGAGAGACGCGCATCATCGGCGCCGGATCCGCGCGCGCGGAAGGAATCAAGAAAGGGGTCGTCGTCAACATCGAG
>JAPLKY010000167.1 GCA_026387805.1 Candidatus Krumholzibacteriia bacterium | reverse complement strand
ATCAAGCATAACGTTCTCAACGCGAAATACCACCAGAAGGAGGCGGAGATCGTCTCCCAGGCCGGGATAAGCGGCGCCGTCACGATCGCGACGAACATGGCGGGGCGCGTCACCGACATCAAGCTGAGCGCCGGGATCGACAAGTGCGGGCGCTGCTGCATCTATTGCGATACCCCGAACGAGTGCGATTCATGCGGAAATCAGGTAAAGAACGTCGAAGAGTGCCTCGCGGACGTCCCGTGCGGTCTCCACATCATCGGCACGGAGCGCCACGAGGCGCGGCGGATCGATCGTCAGCTGCGTGGGCGAGCCGGACGCCAGGGGGATCCGGGCGCATCGCGCTTCTTCATCTCCCTCGAGGACGAGCTCATGCGGCTGTTCGGATCCGAGCGCATATCCGGGGTCATGGACCGCCTCGGCGTCAAGGAAGGGGAGGACATTCAGCACCGGTTCATCACGCGGGCCATCGAGAATGCCCAGAAGCGCGTCGAGATGTACAACTTCGGCATCCGCAAACGTCTCATCGAGTACGACGACGTCATGAACAAGCAGCGAACCGTGATCTACGGCCGCCGAAGCCAGATTCTGGAGAGCCCGAACCTCGATGACGTCGTCGTCCAGCTCATCGAGAATACGGTCGGAACCATCGTGGACAAGTATGCGCCCGAGACGGAACAGCCCGACGATTGGGATCTCGACGCGGCCGCGGTGGAGCTCGAGAATCTCTTTCTCACGTCATTCGATTTCGTCGATGTCTTCAAGGATCGCTCCGCCGATCTGAAGATTCTCTACGATCATTTCCGCGCAAAGGCGATCGAGGCGTACGAGCTGCGCAAGTCCCTCATTCCGCCCGAGATCATGCAGAAGTTCATGAGCTACGTCATGCTCCAGAGCATCGACGAAAAATGGATGGATCATCTCTACGAGCTCGATTACCTGCGCGAGGGTATTCACCTCCGCTCGTATGCCCAGAAGGATCCCCTCATCGAGTATAAGCAGGAAGCGTTTCAGATGTTCAGCGAGATGGTGGTCGACATCGACCGATCGATTCTCTGGGCGCTCTTTCATGCCCGCTTCGATCCGGAGCAGGAGAAGCGGCCCCGCAGGCGGTCCGACGGCGGCGTCGCCGTTCATCAGGTGGCAAACACGTACAGTGCGGCGGCGCAGGGAGCTTCCGCGGGGCAGACCGCTCCTTCCGGCGCGGCGCCCCAGGGCGCGACGGCCGAGACTCTCGCCCCGAAGGCCCAACCCGTCCGATCCGCGCCGCGGGCGGGCCGAAACGATCCGTGTCCATGTGGGAGCGGCAAGAAGTATAAAAAGTGTTGCGGAAAGGGTACCGTATAGCAATTATACATGATGCCCTCGGGCGAAGCGCCGTGTTGAAGGCGCGAGGCTGTGCGATGAGCGAGCGGATAAAAGAGATCATCGAGTATATCATGGATCTCGAACCCGGAGATCTCAAGGATTCCTCGTACGTGCAGGACGAGCTCGAGGATATGGGATACACGCGCTTCGAGATCAGACAGGCGTTCCGGATGCTCGATTTCGGGTCCGACGTCACGGATCGGGGGCCGGGGAGAGAGTCGCCTGCGGGGAGTCGCGTCCTGAACGAGTTCGAAAAGCATATGCTGTCGATCCCGGCCCAGGGATATCTTCTCAACCTCCATCGTCTCGGGTGGATATCCGAAATCCAGCTGAGCGCGATCATCGATAACGCCGCGTATGAGTTCATCCCGCCCGTATCGCTCGAAGAGGTGCGGGACCTTGCATCTCGATTCGTTTCCGATCTCCCGGAAAACAATCCTCCGGACATCGCGCGTCGCGATGACGGACGCGTGCATTAAGGAAGGAGCACCCGTTGGACCAGGTTCTCGTCGTCGTGGAATCTCCCGCCAAGGCGCGCACGATCAAGAAATATCTCGGCAAGGGGTACTCGGTGAAGGCCTCGGTCGGGCATATTCGCGATCTGCCGGAACGCGAGATGGGGATTGCCATCGAGGATGGCTTCGCGCCGAAGTACGTGGCGGTCAAGGGCAAGGCAAAGATCGTGACCGAGCTGCGGCGCGAAGCGGCGAAGAGCGTCATGATTCTGCTTGCGACCGATATGGATCGGGAGGGAGAAGCGATCGCGTGGCACCTCAAGGAGGTGCTCGGGAAGACCAAGATCCCCATCAGGCGGATCATCTTCAACGAGATCACGCAAAAAGCGATACAGGAAGCCGTCGCCAGCCCGCGCGACATCGATCTCGACAAGGTGAACGCGCAGCAGGCGCGTCGGATCCTGGACCGACTTTTCGGGTATCTCATCAGTCCCGTTCTCTGGAAGATATTCTATCGGGGGCTCAGCGCGGGACGCGTCCAGAGCGTCGGGCTTCGCCTCATTTGCGAGAGAGAGCGCGAGATTCGGGCGTTCGTTCCCGCGGAGTATTGGACGATCGAAGGGATGTTGGCGACCGGCCGCGGGGAGGAATTCGCGACGAAACTCCTCAGGATCGACGGACGGAAGCCCGAGATAACCGGCAAGAGCGGGGCGGACGAGATACTCGAGAGCATCAAGCGCGAGACCCTTTCGGTGCGCGAGGTGAGCGAGAAAGAGAAGCTGCGGAACGCGCAGCCTCCCTTCATCACGAGCACGCTTCAACGCGAGGCGGCGGGGAGGCTCGGCTTCTCGGCGAAAAAGACCATGCTGATCGCGCAGCAGCTCTATGAGGGCGTCGATCTTGGCTCCGAAGGCGCGGTAGGGCTCATCAGCTACATGCGAACCGACTCGACGAGGCTGAGCGCCGAGGCCCACGCCCAGGGAACCGCCTACCTGCGGGAGACGTTCGGCGCGGATATGCCCGCTACCGGCCGGAAGGTGTACAAGAAAACAAAGGGTTCTCAGGACGCGCACGAGGCGATACGGCCGACCGATTGCTACCGAACCCCCGATTCGATGAAACAGCATCTCGGAAAGGATCAACTCTCGCTGTACTGGCTCATCTGGCAGCGCTTTCTCGCGTCGCTTGCCGCTCCCGCGGTCTACCGCGTCGTAGAGGCGGATATCATGGCCGGAGATCGCTACCTTATGCGCTCGAACGGCAGAACGCTCGTGAAGCCCGGATTCCTCGCGATCATGCAGGACCAGAAAGCGGAGCAGGACGAAATGCTTCCGGCGCTCGCCCCGGGAGACCCCGTCGCGATCCGGAGCCTGGATGCGTCCCAGCATTTCACCGAGCCTCCGCCGCGATATACCGAAGCCTCGCTGATCAAGGAGCTCGAGGACAAGGGAATCGGCCGGCCCAGCACGTACGCGTCTATTCTCGGCGTTATCCAGGCCCGGGATTACGTGAACAAGAAAGCCTCCGCCCTGTTTCCGACAGAGCTCGGCGAAAAGGTATGGGGAACGCTCGAGAGCTATTTCAGGGACGTTTTCGAGGTCGATTTCACCGCCCGGATGGAGATGGAGCTCGACAAGGTGGAGGAGGGGAAGGACGACTGGCGCGCCGTCGTGAAGCTCTTCTACGATCCGCTCACGGTCGATCTCGATGCGATACAGGGCAAGGGCGCTGAGCTCAAGAAGCTCGTGCAGGAGGAAACGAAGGAAATCTGCGCCAATTGCGGCAAGAGTCTCGTCAAGAAATGGGGAAAGAACGGGCCTTTCCTCGCGTGCCCCGGTTTTCCCGAATGCCGCTTTACGCGACCGCTCGAGGAGGTCGAGGCGATCGACAGGAAATGTCCGCAGTGCGGGGGGGGCCTCGTGCACCGAACGGGACGTTTCGGACGATTCATCGCCTGCCAGAAGTATCCCGTCTGCAAGTACACGGAAGCGGTGACGCTGGGAATCCCCTGTCCCACGAAGGGATGCAGCGGCCAGATCAGCGAAAAGAGAAGCCGGCGCGGCCGTCTCTTCTACGGCTGCACCATGTACCCGAAATGCACGTTCGCGAGCTGGGACAAGCCGACCGGGCAACTGTGCCCCAGCTGCTCGAACGCCAACCTCGTGGAGAAGAACAGCGCAAAGAAGGGAACCTACCTCAAGTGCCCGTCCTGCCGGCACGAGGTCACTTCCTGATGAGAGAGGTTGCGGTTGTCGGCGGCGGGCTTGCGGGCTCAGAGCTCGCGCTGCAGCTTGCCGACCGCGGCATACGCGTGACGCTCGTGGAGATGCGCCCCGCGGCACGCACCCCCGCGCACGCGACGGAGTATCTCGCCGAGCTCGTGTGCAGCAATTCGCTCAAATCGGACGATCCGGAGACGGCGTCGGGGCTCCTCAAGAGAGAGCTCCGCATGATCGGCTGCCGTCTGCTCGAGATCGCGTCCGAGTGCCGTGTGAGGGCGGGGCACGCGCTCGCCGTCGATCGCGAGGAGTTCGGACGCGCCGTTACCGCTCGAATCGAATCGAATCCGCGCATCAGGCTCGAGCGGCGGGAGCAGCGCGATCTCGATCTTCCGCCCTGCTCCGTGATCGCCACCGGCCCGCTGACGTCCGATGCGCTTTCGGCCGCGCTGCGCGATCATTTCGCTTCCGATCATCTCTTCTTCTACGACGCGATCTCGCTCTCCGTGAGCGTCGACGCAATCGATCCCGATCGCGCATTCAAGGCGTCGCGATACGGCAAGGGAGGGGACGATTACTGGAACATACCGCTCGACGCGGATCAGTATTCGCGGCTCGTCGCTTTTCTCCGCGGAGCGCCGAAAACGGAGAAGCACGGCTTCGAGGAGACCCGCTGCTTCGAGAGCTGCCTTCCCGTCGAGGTGATCGCCGCGCGCGGAGAAGACGCTCTGCGTTTCGGACCACTCAAGCCGAAGGGGCTCACCGATCCGAGGACGGGACGCGAACCGTACGCCGCTATTCAGATGCGGCAGGAGTCGCGCGACGGCACGCTCTTCGGCCTCGTCGGCTTTCAGACGCGGCTGACGCGCGGCGCCCAGCAGCAGCTCCTGGCAGTCATTCCCGGGTTTCGAGCTCCCGAGATCCTTCGCTGGGGTTCGGTGCATCGGAACACGTTCTTTGACTCGCCGAAGCTTCTGGACCGGACCCAGATGTCGCGCAACCGTCCGGGGCTCTTCTTCGCCGGGCAGATCGTCGGTGTCGAGGGGTATATGGAGTCGATCGCGCACGGCGCGATCGTCGCGCGTAACGTGGCGCGCTATGGAAAAGGAGAACCGCCTGAACCCCTTTTTCCCCGGGAAACGCTTCTCGGCTCGCTCCAGCGACATTGCAGCGAGGAAAAGACCGCATTTCAGCCGATGAACGTCAATTTCGGCATTCTGCCCGCCTTGACCGCCCGCCGGAGCGAGCGGAAGAGGATCTACGTCGAGCGTTCGCTGAAAATGCTTGAAACTTTCTTGTCCTGAAAGCATTTAACAGGTAAGGCTTGACGACCCCGCGGCATCCCACTAAAATGCCTTTTCGGCGTCCTACGGGCAACCCGTGACGGGCAAGGAGCGCTGTTTTGAAGAATTCAATTGGAATGCGTTGCGTTTGCGGCCTCGCGGCGTGCATGGCGATGGCCTTCCTCGCGATTTCCTGCGCGAAGGAAGAGCCGAAGCTCATACCGACCGGCGTCCTCTTCGGCAATCCCACGAGGACGATGCCGTGCATATCCCCGGACGCGAAGAAACTCTCGTACGTCGCGCCATATAACGGCGTCCTCAACATCTGGGTGAAGACGATCGGCCGGACGGACGATCGAGCGATCACACGCGACGCCGACCGAGGAATCAGCAAATATTTCTGGGCCTATGATAACAAGCATATTCTGTACTTTCAGGATTTGGCGGGGACCGACAACTGGCGGCTCTACGGCATCGACGTCGATACCGGGGAAATCTGCGTTTTCTCTCCCTTCGTCAGCCTGAAGGTCGGCGTCGTCGCGTACAGCAAAAGGTTCCCGCGGGAGTTCATCATCCAGATGAACAAGGAAAATCGCGGCTTTACCGATGCCTATCGTCTTGACGTCGAAACGGGAGCCCTCGTCATGGCCGCGAAGAATCCGGGCAACGTCGTGCGATGGATCCCCGACAACGATCTTGTCGTGAGGGGCGCCCTCGTTTCGGAACCGCAGGGAGGCAGCGATCTCATCGTGCGCAAGGGGGAGAATTCTCCCTGGGTGAAGGTGTGCTCGTGGAATTCCGAGGATCGCATGTCGAGCGGAGCCCTTCGGTTCACGCGCGACGGAGCGGGCATCTACTGTTTCGATGCGCGGGGATTCAATACGGGAAGACTCGTCGAGATCAATATCGTCGATGGTTCGGTGACGGCAATCGCCGAGGATCCGGAGAGCGAGATCGTCTCCGCGTTCTTCCAGGTCGACACATACGAAATGCAGGCCGTTGCGTTCGAGCGCGAACATATCGAATGGGCCATTCTCGACAATTCGCTCCGGAGCGATTTCGACGCCGTCGCGAAGCTCGATCGCGGGGATTTCAGGTTCATGAGCACGGACGCGTCCGATTCGACCTGGGTTCTCGGCTTCAACAAGGATGACGGCCCCGTCTCCTATTTTCTCTACGATCGAAGAACGAAACAGGGGACTTTCCTTTTCGACGAACAGCCGGACCTGAGGAATTACCGGCTCGCGCGGATGGAACCCGTTTCGTTCAAGGCGAGAGACGGTCTGGAGATCCACGGCTATATCACCTATCCGGCTGGCGGCAAACGGCAGAACCTGCCGCTCGTGCTTCTCGTACGTCCGGATCCGTGGACGCGCGATTACTGGGGATTCAATCCCGAGGTGCAGTGGCTCGCGAGTCGGGGGTATGCGTGCCTGCAGGTCAACTTTCGAGGCTGCCGGGGATACGGAAAGGATTTTTCGAACGCGGGGAACAAGGAATGGGGCGGCAAGATGCAGGACGATCTGGAGGACGGGGTTCAATGGGCGGTCTCGGAAGGTATCGCCAATCCGAAACGAATGGCGATTTTCGGAAGCTCGTTCGGGGGCTACGCGGCGCTCGTCGGCTTGACCTCGACGCCCGATCTCTTCCGCTGCGGGGTGGACATCTCGGGGCCGAGCGATCTTCTCGGCTGGCTCGCCGCGAGGACGGCC
This sequence comes from Candidatus Krumholzibacteriia bacterium, assembly GCA_026387805.1. Classification (GTDB taxonomy): domain Bacteria; phylum Krumholzibacteriota; class Krumholzibacteriia; order Krumholzibacteriales; family Krumholzibacteriaceae; genus SSS58A. The sequence goes on along the minus strand of JAPLKY010000167.1, from coordinate 411 downwards.
GGATATGCCGAATACAAATCGTTCTTCTATGAGCTGGTCGGGAACCCGGAAACGGATGCCGATATGCTGAGGTCGCGCTCCCCGCTTTTCGCGGTGGACCGCATACGCGCGCCCCTTCTCGTCGTGCAAGGGGGACACGACCCGTTCACCCCGAATGCCGACGCGGAACGCATCGTCGCCGCTCTCAAGAAGAGCGGCGTTCCATGCGAGTTCATCTATCTTCCGGACGAGGGGCGCGGGATCTCGAAGCCCCAGAACCGCATGAAGTTCTGGGAAAGCGCCGAAGGTTTTCTCTCGGAGTATCTGGGCAACGGGCGCCGGTGAGCGGCTCGACGTCGCGCGGCTGCGATTGACGGCGGCTCGAAGCGAAGGGGGCGACCATGAAGCGGATCGTTGTCGCGGCCGCAGCGG
>JAPLKY010000042.1 GCA_026387805.1 Candidatus Krumholzibacteriia bacterium | reverse complement strand
CAATGCAGGCCGTTCTGGAAGCGCTGCCGCACGAGTTTCAGCAGTTCAGGGAGGTCGTGGAGACCCTATCGAAGCTCGTCCTCCAGACCCGCCTCTTCCCGGCGCGTCACCCCTCCGTCGAACGCGCCCTCGGTTCCGCGTTTATCCACGTCGATGCCGCGCTCCGAGGCAAGAAATCGGTCAAGCTCATATTCTCGAACAGCGTCATGTGCTGGCTCAACTACGAGCTCGATCTGGGCGGCACGGATACCGGGCGGAGGAACCCGCTTCGGAGGAAAGCCCCGATGCCGCGCCGCGCGAACCCGATAGACGCTCGACGTCCGGGCGCGGCGCCGGGGGCAACGACGGCGCGATGGGCAAGGTCGTCCAGGGAGTTCTCGACAAGCTCGAGAAGATACAATCGAAGGACGGCACCAGGGCTCGCGCGAAGATCATCGAGGTCATCGAGCGCGAGGGCGGCGGCACCGCGACGATTCTGCTCCTCAACTCGCTCAAGGAATACGACGATTATACGTTCACGCACTCGGTGAACGTCGCGGTCATATCGGCGGCGATAGCGAGGAATCTGGGGCTCGGCGAAGAATTCGTCGACACCGTCGCGCATGCGGCTCTTCTCCACGATATCGGAAAACTCTACGTTCCGCGCGACATCATCCACAAGGCAGGGCGGCTCACCCCGAGCGAATGGCAAACGATGAAGCGTCATCCCGTCGACGGCGAACGAATCCTGCGAGAGGAACGATTGGACCTCGTGTCGCGACGCGTGGCCTTTGAACACCATATGCGCCACGATCTCCGCGGCTATCCGGTCCCCAAGGAGGGATTCGAGGTCCACAAGGCGAGCGAGATCATCCGCATTGCCGATAGCTACGACGCCTTGACGACGAAACGGCCGTATCGGCGGCAGATCAATCCGTACCAGGCGGTCAAGCTCATGGAAAAAGGAAGCAGCAGCGAATTCCGCAAGGACTACTTCCTGGCGTTCATGCGGGTGCTCGGCAATATCCCGATCGGGAGCGTGCTGCGGTTGACCTCGGGAGAAACGGCGCTCGTCATAGGCATGGGCGCGGGCAGCGGAGATCTTCCGCGCGTGCGCGTTCTGATGGATGCATCGGGAAACGAAGCGAGCGGAGAGATCATCATCGATCTCAATGAGCTCGATCCCGCGACGAACAGGCCCAGGCGGCGGATCGCGAACATCCTCGACCAGGCGGTGTGCGACGTGGATATCGGACAGTATATATCCTGAGCCGGATTCCCGCCGCCGGTCGTAAAATCACCCAGGGCGATCCATCCTCACGTGCGGATAATCACCCCGGGTGAAATCGTTTCAGTGAAGTCGCCGCGGAAATATCTCAGAGCACTTCCGGCTTGCCCAACTGCTCCATAACTTTGCAATGTAGAATACACATTTTCATCAATAGAACCATCAGGCTTGTAAAGAGTCTGAGCTAATTTCTGCAACCCTAACTGAAGATTCTCAGTCTTCCTCGCCTGAGCATTCTTCATCTCATCATTGAGCATCAATGCAGTATTCCCGTCACCAGTTTGCAAAGCAAATTGAATTGCTCTTCCATAAGTCTCAG
>JAPLKY010000201.1 GCA_026387805.1 Candidatus Krumholzibacteriia bacterium | reverse complement strand
AGTTGGAGCAGGAAGCATTAAAGGCGGTGGCCGAAGGAGAGTGAGGTCATGAGATGTCAACGAATCATACAAGCTACTGTTACCTTCGCCTCCATCGCCTGTTCTTCCGGGATTGCGGTAGCCGATAATTGGCCAGCCGGGACAAGCTTGGCGTATTACTACTCGTCCACAAATGAACCCACAGATGCTAGTACGGCTTTTGGTGCTGCCGCAAACGCTTGGGATGCGGGAGCGCGTTGTTACACATTTGGATCTGGCAGCACAGGATACATCGCCTGGATCAATGATAAGGTTGCTTGGGACAAGTACGCACCCAGCAGCGATGATGGCGGGATCGCGTCTTCAAACTTTTCTACAGGCTATTCCGTATGGTTCAATGTTGCGTACTATGAGACGACTGACTGGTCAACGATCCCCCCTTGCGATGTAGGGAAACTCGATGTGAAATCCATTGCTCTGCATGAACCCACGGTTAACTCATTTTGCGGCGCTCCACCGGCTGCATCGGTGGAAGCCTTTGCGCCGACCTTGGCAAACGGCGGTGTCATGATACGCGCCGATTTTGGGCAGTTGCGTGGTTCAAAGTCTTTCTGGGTGAACCGGCAGGATGGGAGTCTGGTCGGAGACACGATTTCCGTGAAAGAACTCGAGGGGCACGCCTTTGAATTATTCGATCCGTATGGCGTATCGACCAATCGATACTATCTGTACGAGCGAGATCACCGGGGCGTATTTCTGCGTGCGCGGGAAGGAGTATTCGAGACCGAACCTGCGATAGCGAAAAGGGGGAGCGAGTTTGATCCCGTCATGGTCGAACGGGCGCTCAGCAGCCGTTTTGACTCCAAAGAGACTAGCTTGGGCGCCTATTCAGGAACAATAGTCTGCCCGGACAGCTTTGTTAATTCGGCTCAGATTCTAGCAAACTTCTGGGGCACGCATGGACGTTCGGTCTCTGTGGTTCCGCTCTCTCAAACAGGTCACAGCCGTGAGGAGATAAGGGCATACCTGGGAGATGCCTATGCGGACGGTTTGCGCTATGTCCTCCTTGCCGGTTGCGCGAGCGACTACGAATGGTTCGACGATCCCTCCAAGTGGCCGGATTATCCAGGGGATGACGACTGGTACTATTGGTACCAGGACTACCACACGCCTGGGGGGTACTATTACTGGGTGTCTCATCCAGAGCGAAATCTGATGCCAACGTGGTACTTTCCCGACACTCTGTATGACAACATGTCCTATTGGACTCCCTATTACTCGGGCGATTGGTACTATGGAGACGGCCTCACTGAACTGCGCATCGGGCGTTTTCCAGCGGCAAACAACAATCAACTCCTCGCGATGATCGCCAAGGACATTGACTACATTCAGGAGAAGAGTGGGCTCCCTTGGCAGCACGATGTTGGTATCTGGGGGTTCTGCCAGAGTCTTGATGGAAACGACGGGCCACTCATGAAAGCCATCGTTCAGGCTTTCATAGACACGATTCCAGCTTCATACCAGAAACATTCGCTGATTGATACGAGCTGGACGTACAGTCAGCGCGAGGCGCAAGGGATCGCCGATTGGAATGCCGGACGCGGCATGATATGGATGCAGGGCACTTCCTCAACCGCGTACAAGGTGAATCATTTCTTCTCGAAAGCCGCAGGGTGGCACATTGGCAAACTTAATACCGGAAAACTGACGCTTCTGATCGGCGCAAACTGCGGGATCGGCGCGTATGACCTTGCATTGAATCCAACATATGGCGAGCCTGTTGCGCAAGACCTTCTGGGAGCTGCCTCGGATAGGGGGGCTTGGGGCTTGATTGCTCCGACGCGCGGCACATGGATAGAGGGGGATCGACAGATGTGCTATGCCTTGAATGAGCATTTCAGCCTCAACCCCGTTCAAGACATCGGGACGGCTTTCATGTTGGCCCAACGGGAGGTACGCGGCGGGAATGGGCACCAGTGTGCCGAGTCCTTTAATCTGCTCGGCGATCCAATGGCGCCTGTTCCGACTCAGGAGGTGACTGAAGTCCAGGAACCGACTCCGGATCGTACTCGGCTCAGGCTCTATCCGAATCCTTTTAACCCCTCCGTGACAATTGAGTATTACGTTCCACAATCATGTCTCGTTGATTTGACGATTTACAACGTCATGGGACAGAGGGTTGGTTGCCTGGTCAACGAGATACAGGATGAAGGTGTGCATAGCTTGATCTGGGGAGGTGTGGACCAAGAAGGGAGAAGGGTCAGTTCGGGTGTCTATTTCTGCAGGCTTCAAGTCGGGGCGGATCGAGAATTGAGAAAGGTAGTCCTGATACGGTAGCTTTATTCTCATGCAGCACAAAGAGGAGGGAAGTAAGAATGAGTCTAAATCGGAGTCTTCTGAAGATCTGGTTAATTTCCGTGATTTGCTTTGCTTTGCTCGTGATGGGGATTGATTCAGGTTCCGCCGTGCCATGCGAGCCGTGCGATACTTGGGGCAGTATCAGAGATTGTTTTAGTCCTCAGCCCCCTGCTTGTTGTGATTGTACAAAGTTCGAGCAGCAGTATTACTACTACCAGTACTACCTGGGAGCCGATCCGTCAATATCGCCGAATGATCTTCGAGCTGGTGGTAAATACTACGCCGCGTATTCAACCTGGATCCAGCTGCGCCTCACCACTCAGGCACCGGTCGGGAGTACCACCTGGGGAGCGATCAAGAGTCTGTTCTAACCAAAGGGACTCCCTGCAACGGTTGGACGTTTAGCGGCAAAGGGGAGGCAGAATTAAGAGTTGAACGTCTCGTCGCAACTTCCTCGAGTTGGTGCGCAATCTGGTCGGTTGCGTCCAAGACGACTTGCCGAGAAGAAGGAGTGAGGGGGCACATCTCCTCACTCCTTTACTATGCAGTGAAGTATTCGTGCCATTGTTCAGACAGTTTCGGATAATCCGGAACCACATTCAGAGATCTGTGCTGTCCGATGACTGATATGTTCGGCTCAACGATGCGATTGGTTTTCTCTTGCCACTGGGGCCACATTCCGCGGGTCATCCAAGGTTTTCTGAGCTTTCTGATGTTGTTCCTGGGGGGTATCAGCACCCCCTCGCACGATGACAGTCCCATCTGAGAGGGAAATCCTGCGACGGCGTTTTAACTCATAACTCATTGATAATGAATCAATAAAAAGTGGACCGCCGGGGAATCGAACCTCAAACCTACTGATTAAGAGTCAGGGCGCTCGTCAATACACTCCCCTAATAAACAATCGCGAACGATGGCGAAGCAACTGACTAGCCGACCTGCCCTGCAGCCTCAGCGCCGTGAGTCGAGGATCGCGTTCAGGAGCAGCTTGTACGTTCCCGCCGTTTGACAGCGGTACTGCGGATTGAACCCGAAGAGCACGACCCGGCCCGCGCCCACCTTGTACTCGACGAGCGCCGCGTTGCGATAGAGGCGTTCTCCGCCGATGAGGAGCCCGCTCGCGAGAGGCTCCTTCTCGGTGTAGCTCGCGAGCACCGAGCGGTCGAATTTTCCGTACGGCACCGAGGTCGCGAACGCCAGGCTGTTCGCGAAGAATATGTGCCCGTTCTCGGGAATGCCGTACGTGATCGGCTGATCGGTCTTGAACGAGATCTTCAGTATCGCCCCCGGACAGAAGAAATCGTCGTCG
>JAPLKY010000386.1 GCA_026387805.1 Candidatus Krumholzibacteriia bacterium | reverse complement strand
TCGAAGAACTCGATGTTCTCGTCGCTCAACCGGTCATAGAGCTCGATGATCTCGCCCGGATCGAAACCCGCCCCGACGAGCTCCTCGATCTCCTCGTTGAGAACGTAGCCCTTGTCCTCCGATACCTTCTTTATCTCCAGCAGAATCTCTTCAATCCTGTCGATTTCAATCAATCCGGATTTCCTCCTTGAGACCTGCGTTCCTTGAGCTTTCGCGAAAGATCCTGATACGCTTTCGTAATTTCGCGGATCTCCCGGTCCGCGTGCGCCCCTTTGTCGGCCTCGAGCGTTCGCAGGCGCTTCTTCATGAGATCGAGCTCTTCCTTGAGAGCCTCTTTCTTGAGCCAGATGAGCGTGTCGGCCAGGAATTGCTCTTGAGGCCCCGGCGGAAGCGGCAGAAGCGCGATCTCCGATGCCAGCTTGCTCAGCTCCGGGTCCTCGATGCCTCCCGTGAAGGAGGAGCTTTTTATATCAATATGGTTTTTCAGGGCGGAGTCAAGGGCTTTATAATAATCCATGAAGCGAGTTCCCTCAAGGTCTCCGATGTCAAGGTCGTCGAGTATCATTCGCGCGTATCGCTCATCCTCGAGACCGAGCCTGAAGAGCATCTTCTGATGCCGAAATCTCAGACTCTCCGTTTCAGGAGGCTTCTCCGGCGCCTTTTCGACCTGCCTTCGCGTCGTGAGCCCCGACCGCAGCGTGCTCACCTGCACGTCGAACAGGCCCGATATCTCCTGGATGTAGAGCTCCTGCCTCACGCGATCCGTTACGGAAGAGAGCGCGCCCAGAAGGTGCTTGATCACCTGGTTCTTGCGGTAGGTCGTTCTGTTGCCGCTCAAAGCCTCTTTCTTAAGAAACGCAAAATAATGAGGAGCAGAGCGCATGAAGACGCGTAACTCATCTGCTCCTCTTTTTCTTACGAAACTATCAGGATCTTCCCCTTCAGGAAGCACGACGACGTTGGAATCCAGGCCGACGACCAGCAGCTCGTCGGCGGCCCTGACGGACGCCCGTATTCCCGCCCGGTCGCCATCATTGATAATATAAACATGATTGGCGTATCGTGCAAGGAGTCGGCCCTGATCTTGTGTAAAAGAGGTGCCGCAGACGGCGCAGACATTGCGGAATCCATTCTTCCACAACATCAGGTAATCCATGTAACCTTCGACAATTATTGCACTTTTGTCCTTCCTGACTCCCTCTTTCGAATGGTTGAGCCCATAGAGCATTTTCCCCTTGTAATATATGGGGCTTTCCATCGTATTGAGGTATTTCGGCTCGGAATCGTCCATGACGCGCCCGGCAAGCCCCACGAAACGGTTCGAGAGGGATTCTATGGGGAACATGATTCTGTTCCGGAAGTAATCCCGAAAGCCGCTCCCTCCCCTGCTTTTCATGACAAGGTTGAGCTCGAGAAGGATATCCCGGGAAATCCCCTTTTCCATGGCCGACCGGTAGAGCGCGTCCCAGCCGGAAGGGGCGAATCCGAGCGAGAATTCCTGCACGATATCGGCACCGAGCTCGCGCCGCTCCAGGTATTTGCGCGCGGCCCCGGCGCCCGCGTCCTCCACGAGCATCCTCGCATAGAATCGCGCGGCGAATTCCATCGCCCGGTAGTACGGCTCGAGCTTCTCCTTGCGATCCCCTTCCGCGGAATACCGGTCGACGTCGATTCCGAGATCCTTGGCGAGGCGGGCGACCGACTCGATGAATCCGACCCCTTCGTACTCCATGAGAAAATGGAACGCGTTGCCTCCCTTGCCGCAGCCGAAACAGTGGTAGATCTGCTTCTCGGGATTCACCATGAAGCTGGGCGTCTTCTCGCCGTGAAACGGACAGAGCGCCTTGTAGTTCCGCCCCGCCTTTTTCAGATCGAGGTATGAGCCTATCAGCTGCACAATATCGGTGCGTTCCCTGATTTCCTCGATTACCTTTTGCGGAATCATTTCCTCACCCGACGATCCCCTACCTGAGATCGACGATCGCAACGCCGTCTCCGCCGTGCGCAGGTTCGCCGGGGCGCACGGACGAAACGCGCGGGTCCTTCCTGAGCACGTCGTAGAGCGCCCGTTTCAGGATCCCCCTTCCGATTCCGTGTATGACGGTCACGGTCTTGAAACCCTGGAGAACGGCGCGATCGAGAAACTCGTCCACCCGCTCGAGCGCCTCCGCCTTCTCGAGCCCGCGAATGCTCATCTCGCTCGAGACGGCGGTGTGCGTCTCCATGGTCCACGAGACCTTCCGCGCTCCGCGCTCGCGCCGCTCCGCGCTTGATCGCCTCAGGTCCCGCACGTTCGTTTCGACCCGCAGCCCCCCCTCGAGCTCGAGAAACGCCCGCGAGGCGTCGAGAGACACTATTCGCCCTTCCTTCCCGAGACTCTCGATCTCGGCCCACATGCCCGGACGCAGCTCCTCGGGACGGACTCGCGGCGCGCCCTTTTTCGCCGGGGGCTTCTTTTCGAACTGCGAGCGTTTTTCCTCCACGCGGGCGTGCCCCTCGCGGATCGCGCTCCGGTCGGCGTGCGTCGTCTTGATCTCCCGGATGATGTTCTCCATGTCCTTTCGCGTCGAAGAAACGATGTCGAGAGCCTCCGAGCGGGCTTTCTCGACAAGGGCATCCCGATCCTCCTTGAAGCGGTCAAGCCGGTCGTGATAGCTCTCGATGAGCTCCGAAAGGAGCCGCTCCTTTTCGACGAGCTCCCTGCTCTTCTCGGCGACGAGACGCTCGGTCTTCTCGAGGTGCGCGAGCAGCTCCTCGAGCCGGAGCGATTCGCTCGAGAGACCCGCCGTCGCCCGCTCGATGACGTCCCGCGGAAGCCCCAGGCGGCCCGCCACCTCGATCCCCCAGCTTCTCCCCGGAACGCCCATTCTGAGCTTGAAGAGCGGCTCGAGCCGGTCGGGGTCGAACTCGAGCGTCGCGTTGCGGGCGCCCGGCGCGCCGTGCGCCCACCCCTTGAGCGCCTTCAGATGCGTCGTCACGATGATGCGTCCGCACGAACGGACGAGCCGCTCGAGGGCGGCCTCCGCGAGCGCGGCTCCCTCCTCGGGATCGGTCCCGTCACCGATTTCATCGATGAGAACGAGCGAGCTGTCGCTCGATCGCTCGAGAATGGCTTTGAGTCTCACGATGCGCGAAGAGAAGGTGCTGAGCGACTTTTCGATCGATTGGTCGTCGCCGATGTCGACAAAGACCGAGTCGTAGAAGGGAACCGCCGTGCCGTGATCGCACGGAGCGAGGAGCCCGGATCGGTCCATGAGCACGATGAGCCCGACCGTTTTGAGAACGATCGTTTTCCCGCCTGCGTTCGGACCCGAGATGACGAGCGCTTTGAGATCGCCGTCGCACACCAGATCGAGCGGCTTGACCGTTCGTCCCGCCCCCTCTTCCGCGAACCGCTTCTCGAGCAGCGGATGACGCGCTCCCCGCAGGGCGAGCCTCCCGTCCGTGCTGTGCTCCGGCATGACGCAGCGGAACCGCCGCGCGAAGGAGGCTCTTGCCGAAACGAGGTCGAGAGCGAGGAGCAGATCCTGGTTGCCGATCAGCGCGTCCTTTCTCCGCAGCACCTCCGACGAGAGATCGAGAAGAATCCGCGTGATCTCGTCCCGTTCCTCCTGGAGCATCGACTCGAGCCGGTTGTTCTCATCCACGAACTCGAGCGGCTCCACGAAGAGAGACGCGCCGCTCCCGCTCGTCTGGTGCACGATTCCCTTGATCCGGCTCGCCTCGCCGCGCGGGAGGGAAACGACGTACCGCTCGCCGCGGATCGTCACGAACTCGTACCCCTTTCCGCCCCCGATGCGGTCCGCGAAATCGGATACGGAACGGCGCAGTCTGTTTCTGAGGGTGCCGAGCTCCTTTCTGAGCTTCGCGAGCTTCCCGCTTGCGCGATCGAGAATCTCGTAATCGGACCCGATCGCCCGCTCGACGCTCTCGATGAACTCGCCCTGTATGGAAAAGGCTGCCTGGCGTGCCGAAAGCAGGTGAAGTCGATCCTCGAACCGCTTCAGGAAGCGGCTCACCTCCGCCGCCTTCACCTCGGCCATCGCGATGATCGCGAGCTCTTCTCCCGTGAAGAGATGCCCTTCCGCCTTCGCCGCGCCCACGAGCCGGTGGCTGTCCCGCCACCCGGAAAGCGGCATGCCCTCGCCGCTCTCCATGAGCCTCACGAGCTCGACGGTTTCTTCCTGGAGCCTGACGGACGCTTCGGGGGATTCGGCCGGACGGAGCGCCAGGATCGCATCCTTCGAGCGATCGCCGGCCGCGAAGCCGGCCACGAGATCGAGAACGGCCGCGAACTCGAGCTTATCGGCGGCATGCGCGAAATCTTCGCTCACCACAAGGTCGCCCCCTTGCCGCTGCGTTCTCCCATGCAGATTGATATACGCGAAACGCGCTCAAAGAGTTCCCCGCGGCGATTGCGCCCGCACGATGTCGCTCGATTCGAGGGGAACGGAGGAACGCTTCATGAAAAAGTTGTACACGCGGGGTAATACGGGATGCATCGCCCCGGCGACCCGATTCGCCTTGATCTTCGCCGTCAGACCGCCGGCGGCGGGGACGCTGAAAAGCAGAACGCAGACGAGGCTCACGAACAGAACGCCTTTCGCGGCGCCGAAGAGCGCCCCGCCGATCCGGTCGACGGGGCCGAGAATCGTGACGCTCACGATCTTCTGGAACAGAAGGCCCGCAAGATGAAATGCGATCGCGATCGCGATGAAGACGATTGCCGAGAAGAAGAAACGAACCACGGAGGCCGAGATTCTCGTCGAACCCGCGAACCGGTGAGCGATCGCGTGCCCCAGATAATACGCCCCGATGAATGCCGCAATGAGCCCTGCGATCTCGAAGATCTGACGCACGAGCCCTCTTCGAATCCCGTCGATGAAGAAGAAAAGGACGACGAGACAGATGACGATCGAGATAACGGTGTCCATGCCCATGCTCACGCTCTTCCGAGAAGCTCGGATACGACGCGGTTGACCGCCGCGCCGTCCACTTTGCCCTTGAAACGCTTCATCATCTCTCCCATGACCCGTCCCATGTCCCTCGGCGTCGCGGCGCCGACGTCGGCGATCACCCGCGCGGCCTCGCGGCGAATCTCCTCGTCGCTCATCTGTTCGGGCAGATAGGAGAGAACGATGACAAGCTCCGCGCTCTCTTTCGCGACAAGGTCCTCCCTCGCCGCTTTTCTGAACTCCTCGATCGATTCCTTGATCTTGCGCGCATAACTGGCGATGACGGCGAGCTCCTTCTCGTCGGAAAGCTCCTCGCGTTCCTCGAGCTCGGCGTTCTTGAGCGCGTTCAGGACCATGCGCAAGGCACTGACCCGCGGCTTGTCCTGAGCCCTCACGGCGGTTTTAAGATCCTCCTGGATCTTCTGGGCAATGATATTGCCAGTCATTGAGACCCCCCTTGTTCCATCCTTCTGGAATCCCCTGCGGGAAGTATACGTGCGACCGGTGCGCCTTGTCAAGACGGGCGTCCCGGCAAATCAGACGGATTCCAGGCGGTGGATCATGAGCCGATAGGAAAGGCAGATCGCCGCGGTTTCGGTCCTGAGCCTGAACGGGCCGAGAGAGAGGAGCTTCGCCCCCTTCGCGACGAGCCGTTCCGTCTCCTCGCGGCTCAGTCCCCCCTCGGGGCCGACGATGCCGAGAACGGGCTCGTCTCCCCCCCGAATCCCGTCCGGGCCGCTCGAGGTGGAATGCTGATCGGCGACATATGCCGCCGCGTAGACGGGAATCAGCTCGATGAGGGATTCGAAGCTCTCGATCCGGTCGATCACGGGGAAATACGGCCGGCCCGATTGCTTGCACGAGGCGACGATCTTGCGGCGAATCCGTTCGATCTTGAAGTCGCCGTCGTCGTCCGCGCCCCGCCAGACGCTCCGCTCCGCCCTGAACGGAATGAGCCTTCGAATGCCCAGCTCCGTGCATTTCTCGACGGCGAGGTCGAAACGAGGCGCCTTCAAGATCCCTATCGCGATGTCGACGGGAGGAGGCCCGATCGCCTTCGAAAACGAGAGCACGTCGAGAACGGCTTCGCGCTTTCCGATGCGCGCCACGCGCGCCTCGTACGTTCCCCCCTGCCCGTCGAGGAGCTTCACGACCTCGCCGACCCGGATCCGCGAAACCCCGACACAATGGTGAAGCTCGGAGCCGGCAAGAACGATCGTGCCCCCCCGTTCGGCTCCCGGAGCCGCGAGAAAATAGCGATCGCTCCCGCTACTGCTGGGTTTTCGAGCCGACGGCCGGAGGCTTTTCCCTGATCCTCTTCTCGAGTCCCTCAAAGGCTTCACGCTCTTCCCTGGTAAGGTTCCGAGGAGTCCACGCGACGAGGCGCACGAGCTGATCACCCCTGCCGTACGAATTGAGATGTGGAATGCCTTTTCCCTTGAGGCGCAGAATCTTGTGGGACTGCGTTCCGGCGGGCACCTTGATCGCCGCGGTGCCGTCGAGCGTCGGAATCTCGATACGAGCCCCGAGCGCGAGCTGGGGAAAGCTCACGGGAAGATCGCACGCGATATCGTAGCCGTGCCGCTCGAATACCGGATCCTCGATCTCTTCGATGAGTATGATGAGATCCCCGGCCTGCCCTCCCCGCGTCCCCGCGTCCCCCTGGCCCTCGAGCCTGATATAGTTCCCCGTCGCGACACCCGCCGGGATCTTGACCTCGACGTTCTTGCTCCCCTCCACCGCCGCCCCTCCCCCGCATGCAGGGCACGGATCGCTGATGAGCGATCCCTCGCCGCGGCAGGATGGACACGCCTGGATATTCACGAACTGTCCGAACAGGGAGCGTGAAACCTGTCTCAGCTCCCCCGTTCCATGGCAGGCGGGACAGGTCTGTTTCGAGGAACCCTCCCTCGTGCCCTTACCCTTGCATCGACTGCAGGGAACCATTTTCGTGACTTTTATCTTCTTGGTGATGCCCGTCGCTATTTCCCGAAGGCTGAGCTGCAGACGCACCTGAAGGTCGTTGCCGCGCCCGGCGGATCGATCCCGTCTCCGTCCCCCGCCCCCGCCGCCGAATACATCGTCGAGGCCGAAGCCGCCGAAATCGCGCATGAACGCCCGCAGCGCGTCGCTCAGGTCGAAGCCGCCCGAGAAGCCCTCGTAACCCTGGGGGCCGCCGCTCGAAACGCCGCCGTGGCCGAATTGATCGTAGCGCTCGCGCTTGTCCTTTTCGCGGAGAACCTCGTAGGCCTCGGTCGCTTCCTTGAATTGTTCCTCGGCCTCCCGGTTTCCCGGGTTTCGATCAGGATGATACTTGAGGGCGAGCTTCCGGTAGGCTTTCTTTATCTCATCAACGGACGCATCCCGACCGACGCCGAGAACCTCGTAGTAGTCCCTTTTTGCCATTCCTCCCCAGACTCACCGTGCGCGGCAAAAGGATCGAAAACGTCGTTCAATTCCCGCCGGAGTAATCCTTGTTGGCGGTCGCATTATACATGAGTTCGGCGATTTTATATACGGCAATCGAGAGCCGCTCGATCGCTTTCTGCATCTCGTCGACTTCGGCGTCCGGCTTCGCAACGAGCGCCTTGAGGGTCGAGAGCGCGTCGTCGATCGTCTCCCGGTCGCTCTGCGAAACGCTGTCGCCGTGGTCCTTGAGCGTTTGCTCGGCCGAGTAGATGAGCACCTCCGCCTCGTTGCGGACCTTGACGATCCCGCGCTTGGTTTCGTCGTCCACCGCGTGCTCCTCGGCGTCGCTCACCATGCGGTCGATCTCTTCCTGGTTCAGACCGCTCGAAACTTTGATCTGGATCTTCTGCTCCTTGCCCGTCCCGAGATCCTTGGCCGAGACGTGAACGATGCCGTTCGCGTCGATGTCGAAGCTGACCTCGATCTGCGGGACGCCCCGCGGGGCGGTCGGAATGCCCACGAGATCGAACCGGGCGAGCGTTCTGTTGTCCTTTGCGAGCTCCCGCTCCCCCTGCACCACGTGAATGCTCACGGCCGGCTGATTGTCGGTCGCGGTGGAGAATATCTGACCCTTCCGGCACGGAATCGCCGTGTTGCGCTCGATGAGCTTTGTCATGAGACCGCCGAGCGTCTCGATCCCGAGCGAGAGAGGGGTCACGTCGAGCAGGAGCAGCTCCTCGACCTGTCCCGAGAGCACGCCCGCCTGGATCGCGGCGCCCATCGCGACGACTTCGTCGGGATTGACTCCCTTGTGCGGCTCCCTCTTGAAGAAATCCTTCACGAACTTGCGCACC
>JAPLKY010000147.1 GCA_026387805.1 Candidatus Krumholzibacteriia bacterium | reverse complement strand
AGGCGCCGCGCGGCCGAAGGCTTCATCGGCGTCACCCGCTAACGGTGCAGGCGCGGACATTCCCGCGAACGAGCCCATTGGAGCCCTGCGACTGGGCTCGGAGCGGGTATGTGCTGCGCCATCGCCGCCACCCGCGCCAATTGGCGCTTGATTTCGCGCCCAAAGACGGCTAATCTACAAATCTACCATAGCGTAAGGAGGATCTTGATGCAGGCTTTCCTCGATGGTTGCGCGAAATCGGTGATCGAAGGGGACGCGGACGCGGCCGAGAAGCTCGCCCGCGAGGCGCTCGATAGGACATACGAGGCTCTCGATGTCATCCAGAAGGGTTGCGAGAAGGGAATCAAGTCGGTAGGACGTCTCTGGGAAGAGGGTACGCTCTTTCTTCCCGAGCTCGTCATGGGCGCGGAGGCGATGAAGCGCGCGATGGCCGTTCTTCATCCGGCCCTCGCGAAAGGCGGGGCGCGGCCGAAATCGCTCGGCCACGTCGTCATCGGCACGATCGAAGGGGACATTCACGATATCGGCAAAACGCTCGTCGCGACGATGCTCTCGGCGAACGGCTTCGAGATCACCGACCTCGGCGCCGACGTGCCGGTCGGGAAATTCGTGGACGAGGCCGAGGCGCGCGGCGCGGGATGCATCGCCGTATCGGCGCTCCTCACGACGACGATGTCGGGACAGAAGCGCGTCGTCGAGGAGCTGAAGAAACGCTCGCTCAAGGGCAAGGTGCGGGTCATGGTCGGCGGCGCCCCCTGCAGCGACGAGTGGGCCCGCGAGATCGGCGCCGACGGATACGCCGGAGACGCGGTCGCGGCCGTTTCCCTCGCGCAGAGCCTCCTGGCCGCGCGCGGCTAGCGACGAGCCGGTTGCCGGGGTCGAGCCGGCGACAGACACGGGAGATCCGGAGGACGCGATGCAGAAACACGATTTCCTCGAAACGATAAAACGCAGGGTCGTCCTTTTCGACGGCGGCATGGGGAGCATGCTCATCGCCGCGGGGCTCACCCAGCGCGAGATTCCCGAGGCGTGGCTCCTGTCGAAGAGCGAGAAGATCGGCGAGGTGCACGCCGCGTATCTCGAGGCGGGGGCCGAGGTCGTCACAACGGCGACCTTCGGGGCGAGCCGTCTCAAGCTTCAGGCCTCCGAGGCGGGGAAGGCGCTCGACGTGGCGCGGGTGAACGAGAAGGGGGTCGAGGTCGCGCGGAAAGCGCTCGAGCGCTCGGGGAAGCGCGAGAGATTCGTCGCGGGGGACATCGGCCCGACGGGGCTCTTTTTTCCGCCCGTCGGCGCCCTCAAAGCCGACGAGGCGAGAGCGGCCTTCCGCGAGCAGGCGAAGGCGCTCGCGGGCGCCGGCGTGGACTTCTTCGTCATAGAAACGATGTACGATCTCCGCGAGGCGGTCGAGGCGCTGCGAGCCGTGAAGGAAGTATCGAATCTCCCCGCCGTCGTCACGCTCACCTTCGACCGCAAGCCCCGGGGCTTTTTCACGATGATGGGTGACACGACGGACGGCGCCGTCGAAACGCTGCTCAAGGAAGGAGCGAGCGTCATCGGAGCGAACTGCACGCTGCAGAGCGGCGACATGATCGCTCTCGCGGAGGAGTTCAGGTTCCTCACCGGCGCGCCGCTCGCGTTTCAGCCGAACGCGGGGCGGCCCGTCATGGAGCACGGCGTCGCCGTGTACAAGCAGCGCCCCCGGGAGTTCGCCGAGGACACGGTGAAGATCGTGGCCGCGGGGGCCAACGCCGTGGGCGGGTGCTGCGGCACGACGCCCGAATTCATCCGAGAGGTCCACGCCACGCTCATACATGGAAAATGATGGAGCCCGTCATTCTCGAAAAATTCGACGTCGAGGTGGATCCCGCGCACGTGCGGCGCTTCCTGGGCTCCAAGGGCGCGGGGAGGCCCGCCCCGGCCGGACGCTACGGCCGGAATCTGAGCGAGGCGGGCGAGACGGCAAGGCGCCTCATCGCTCCGAAAGGAATATATACGTACGCGGCGGGCCGGGATCTCCCCGGCTCGACGATCCTCGCGCACCTCGATCGGATGGCCTTCTGCGTCTGCACGATAGGCCCCGCCCTCGAGGCCGAGGTGACGAGGCTCTCGTCGGGCGGCGAGGTGCTCAAGGCGATCGTGCTCGACGCGATCGGCTCGGTCGCGGCGGAAGCGGTCGCCGCATATGTCGATGCGAGGATCGCCGCGGAGGTCGCGCGGGAGGGGCTCAAGACCTCCTGCCGAGCGAGCCCCGGCTACGGCGACTGGGACGTGCGCGAGCAGGCGTCCATCTTCAGGCTGCTCCCCGCCGAGCGGATCGGCGTGCGGTTGAGCGAGACGTTCATGATGTCGCCGCGGAAGTCGGTTTCGTTCGCCATGCATATCGCCGTGGAGCCCGACAGGCTTCGCAGCGAGAACTCGTGCGAGAATTGCGATCGGAAGGATTGTCGGTACCGGTTGGATTAGAGGGAGGCTCGAATTGGAGAAGAAAATGAATCCCCGAATCACCTGGTGGACGGAGAAGGCTCGAAAAAGAATCGTCGACGAGGCGAAGCGCATACTCGAGGAAATCGGCGTATTCGTCGAGAACGACGAGGCGCTGCGGCTTCTCGACGGCGCGGGCGCCCGCATCGATCAAAAGAGCCGCCAGGTGCGCATCCCGGCCGGCATCGTCGAGAAGGCCGTGGAGAGCGCGCCTTCCAGGATATCGCTCTATAACCGCCGCGGCGAGCAAGTCATGGATCTCGGCGGGGACCGCGTCCATTTCAACCCGGGCTCGGCGGCGCTCCGCATCTACGATCCGAAGGAGAAGCGGGCGCGAACGCCCGTCACGGCCGACCTCGTGAAGTTCGCCACGCTCATCGACGCGCTGCCGAGCTACGCCGCGCAGAGCACGGGGCTCATCGCCGGTGACGTTCCGAAGGAGATCCAGGACCGCTACCGGCTCTTTATCGCCCTCCAGCATTCAGGCAAGCCGGTCGTGACTGGCACCTTCCTCGTTGACGCGTTCAAGCCGATGCACGAGATGCTCTCGGCGGTCGCCGGGGACGCCGAGAAGCTCCGCGAGAAGCCGATGGCGATCTTCGACTGCTGCCCTTCGCCCCCGCTCAAATGGAGCGACCTCACCGCGCAGGCGCTCATCGATTGCGCGCGGACGGGTATCGTCGCGGAGCTCATCTCGATGCCGCTTACCGGGGCCACCTCGCCGGTTACCCTCGCGGGCGCCGTCGTGCAGCACTGCGCCGAATCGCTGAGCGGCGTCGTCATTCACCAGCTCGCGATGCCGGGCGCGCCGATCGTGTACGGCGGATCCCCGGCGTGCTTCGATATGCGCAAGGGCACAACGCCGATGGGCGCGGTGGAAACGATGATGATCGACGGCGCCTACGCCGAGATCGGAAAGCACCTCGGGCTTCCCGTGCAGGCGTACATGGCCCTCAGCGACTCGAAGACGGTCGACTACCAGGCGGGCATGGAGAGCGCGATGGGCGCCGTGATCGCGGCGCTGAGCGGGCTCAATAATATTTCAGGCCCCGGCATGCTCGACTTCGAGTCGTGCCAGAGCCTCGAGAAGCTCGTCCTCGATAACGAAACCTGCGGTATGGCGCTCAGGCTCGTGAACGGTATCGAGCTTCGCGACGATCCGATAGTCTCTCTCGACCTCATGCGCGAAGGGATCGAGCGCAAGAGCTTCCTTTCGCTCGCCCACACGATGAAATGGTTCCGCAAGGAAGTTTATTATCCCGACGAGGTGATCGACCGCAACGCCCTCGACGAATGGCAGAAGCAGGGATCGAAGGACGCCGCGACGCGCGCGGCCGAACGCGTCGAGAAGATTCTCGCCGCGCATAAACCCGAGCCACTCGATCCGGAAGTCCGCGCGCACATCACGGAGCTCATGGCGTCGGAGGCGAATCGGTGCGGGATGAAGACGCTTCCGGCTCTGACTGCAATGGGATGATTGCTCCGCTGCCGAGGCGGAACGGTCGGGTAACAAGGCCATGTTTCAAGGCGAAAGCGAGGAATCGATGAAATGGTATCATGTTCTGTTGCTGTTCGTGGTGATTGCCGCCTTTTCCTGCAGCCAGAAGGCGACGATTGAAGTCATGAATCTGTCGGGCGGAGAGCTGAGGGGATCGATTGACGGCAACCGCTATAGCCTCGACCCCGGGGGAATGCTATCGGAAGAAATTGAAATTGGACACAAGTTCATATTCGGAACGGACGAAAGAGCGATTACGGTAACGGGCGAGGGCTCGTGCGTTCTGTGGTTCTCGGAAAGCGTGCATGTGGAAGACGAGGATATCGTGCCCGTGCACGCCTACAATAACGCCGGATTGATTACGGTCAACAACTATGCGCCCTACTATGCCGAAGTGTACATAGAGTCATGCACGGGCGAGGCTTGGGGGGAAGGCGAAGTGTCCTCGGGCTATTCCGTCACATGGAGCGGTCCGACCGGCTGCTACTACATCGAATTCTGGCTCGGCGGCGTTTACTTCGGTTCCGATACCGATGACGTGTATGCCTGCACCGAGAACATATACGACCTTGATCCGACGACCCGGAGCGGGCGGCTTTCCGTGTCGAAGAAGCAGGGTAACGAGGAGAAGGTCGACCTCACCGGGTCGATCGGCGCATTGCCCGCCAGGGCGAAGAGCGGAAGGCTGAAAGCGACCTCGCCCGAAAAGAGGTTGTACGAAATCATCGCCTCTTCGAGAGGCGTTCCGAAATCCGCCGAGTAGAATACTCCCGCCGGGAGGAGCGCTCTCCTCTTTTATCGCCGCCTTGCGCGCGAATCGAAGGCGCATGCCGCAGAAAGCTCCGTGCGTGTTCGCCCGTACGCGCGCAGGCCCGCAGAAGGCAGATTCTCGTTTCTGCCGGCCTTGCCGATGCGCACGAGTATCTCTTCTTAAAAGAGAACGACAGATACCTCGGAATATTTCTTCTTGCAACGTAAACATCCATTTACAAACGTAATCGTTCGTTTACCTGGAAAGAAAAGGAAATACGCATAACCTGTCGTCTACTATGTAGTAGCGCCATCAGCCGGAGAATGCGTAGAGGGGCTTCATAATCCAGGGGTATTCGTGAAATGCCCGGGAAAGGAGACGATCGTCAGAGGGCGATGAGAATCTCGAACAGGGATCGGTTTCTGGCAGTTAATTCGCTCACAAGGAGGTCATGCATGCGTCGTCATTCGGGGTCTTGCATTGGAAGATCTGGATTTCCCATTCTTGCCGTTGTGCTGGCCGGATATATTTGCTGTCTTCTTGTCCTCCTTTCCGGTCAGGCGCACGCAGTGAAGGCCTACCCAGATCCGATCGTTGTGCAGCAGCCCGATGGTTCCGAGGTGACGATCTACCTCAAGGGAGATGAGTATCTGAACTGGAACGAGGATGAAACCGGATTTCCGGTGGTGAGGAGCGAGGACGGTCAGTGGTGGGTATATGCCCGCGAGGAAATGGGCAGGTTCGTGCCGACGAGCTACATCGTTGGCCGGGTCGATCCTCTATCCGTCGGTTTGTCGAAGCCGGACATAGAGAGGATGCGTTCCACGATTCAACAGGCGCCCAGGCTGCAGCAGGATAAAGATGGACCGCATAAGGTACCTCCAACTGGCACGATGCGAAACCTCGTGCTCCTCGTGAATTTTTCGGATCTTACGATCACCCGCTCAACAGCGGAGTTTGAAAGCCTTTTCAATACTAGCGGATATGCGGTCGACGGGGCCGCGGGATCGGTTAAGGATTATTACACCGAGGCATCCTACGGGGCGTTAACGGTGCAGTCGACAGTCACGGATGCCGTAACACTCAGTCATGGATACGCGTACTATGATCCCTGGCCGTATGTGATGGTTCAAGAGGCTCTTGCAGCCCTGGAAGCTCGAGGATTCGATTTCAGTACGATGGATGGGGATGGGGATGGCTGGGTCGATGGGCTCACCGTCATCCATGCCGGCGGAGGACAGGAGTACGCCGGCAACGATGTAAACTACATCTGGTCGCATTACGGGTCGCTGGCTGGCACGGTGACGTACGACGGCGTGAGAATGCTCATGTACCACACCGAGCCGGCCCGCAGAGGTTGGGATGCCTACCCGAGCACATGGGGAATAACCAGGATCGGCGTTATTTGCCACGAGAATGGGCATTTTATCGGGCTGCCCGATCTGTACGATTACGGTTACGACAGCGAGGGGGCGGGGCATTTCTGCCTCATGGCGGGAGGCTCCTCGAACGGAGACTCTGGCACAAAGCCGGCGCATATGAGCGCCTGGTGCAAGGCTGAACTTGGTTGGTTGACGCCGACGCTCATCACGGTAGGCGGATCTTTCTCGCTTTCCCAAGTGGAGACTGTCGCGCAGAGCTACAAGCTGCAAGGCCCCTTCGCGAGCACGCAGTATTTCCTGATCGAGAACCGCCAGGGAACCGGATTCGATTCGGGGCTTCCAGGCACCCAGAAGGGAATACTGATCTGGCATGTGGATGAGACGCAGCCCAACAACAACGACCAGACACATTACAAAGTGGATCTTGAGGAAGCGAGCGGAACGCAGCATCTCGCGCTGCACCCGAATGAAGGAGGTAACCCCGGGGATGACTACGACTACTTCCGGTCGGGAAACGCGAACGATTTCATGGAATCGACGACGCCCAATAACCTGAGCTACGCCGGCGTGCCGCTCGGTTTGAATATCGCAGGAGTGAGCGCAACCGGTTCGACGATGTCATTCGCCATCGTGTATACGATATCGGGCTTCGTGAAAACGGCGGGGGGCCAAGGGGTACCGAACGTCCAGATGCACGTCGAAGATGAGGGGGAATGGGAGACGCAAGACGGATTAACAAACAGCAACGGGTTCTATGAGGTCCGTGTTGAGGGGCATTGGACGGGCAGGATTGTCCCGATTCCGCCCGCGTGCAATAGCCTTAATGCGTTCGATCCGGCGTATCTGGCGTATTCCGAGGTCACGGCGGACTCATCTGAGGGAAACGATTTCACCGCGTATCATTCGCCGAGACTCTATGTCGGTCCGGGTATGCAGATCGCTCAGGTGCTCAATTGCGCCCAAGCCGGGGATACCATTGTTGTGCTGCCGGGCGATTATTATGAGAGCAATATAGTGCTGAAGGATGACGTCGTCATCATGAGCGAAAGCAATGACCCGAATGATACGGCTCTTCATGCGACGGGAAGCACCGCGATTAGCATCACCAGCCTTCAATCATACTGTCTCATGAAGGGGTTCAAAATAGTGGGCGGTGATATGCAGCAGGCCGTGGACCGCGGCGCGGAAATCAGCAGCTGCGGCGCAAACTGCCGCATCCAGTTTAACAATTGCCTGTTTCAGAATTGTGGCACGGGGGGTGAGCCCTCAACCGAAGGAACCGCGATCCAGATGATCGGCGGCGGCAAGCTCATCGTGACCGATTGCACCTTCGACAACAACCACATGACCAGTCCTTATGATGAGCACGACGAAGCCGCCGTCAGGTTCGAGGGGGGGGCGAGCACGGCGGAATTCTACGGCTGCTATTTCGGCGGCAACGAGATCGCTATCCGCGGAACCGCGGATACGGTGATCATCGACGGGTGTCATCTCTCGCTGAATCATCCGATCAGCCGCGTCACGTCCGTGACGGGTAACGAGTTCGTCAGGATCAACGACTGCCGATGGGACTACAACGAGGGGCAGATAATCCTTCTGCTCAGCGGTCCATTTGAGCTTGCATATACCGTAATTGCCAACAACACAGTCGCCATGGAGACGCCCGAGGAGTGCGACCTTGTGCATTGGAATGGCAATGGCGCGATCAGAAACTGCACCATTGCATACAATCAAGCTCCCACATACGGCGACAGCTATTGTCTGGCCTGGGATGCGTCGCATGCAGATACCCTCGATAAGAACATCATTGCATTCAACTCGGCGAACACCGGCATGAACAATCCATCGAATGCGACTCACGCACACAATTGTCTCCAGGGGAATCAAGGCCAGCAAGGCTGGCAGCCTCTGTGCTCATTGGGAACGAATTTCTGCACTGATCCTATGCTGTGCGGAGGGCAACCCCCGGATTATCACATTTCGGCGTTGTCTCCCTGCGGACCGCAGAACCCGGCGGGGCTCATAGGTGCATATGGCATCGGGTGCGTGCCCCCATGTACTATAACGATGATTCCGCCGCCTGCCGGGCTCCCGTTCTACAAGAGCTGTCCGCAGGGCGATGCGCAGGCGGTGAAGCTGCTGCTCGATTTCACCGGGAGTCAGCTTCCCCGGACCATCGCCGCATCGGAGATTACGCTCGATACGGTGCCGGCGACTCCGAACACGTTCAAGTTCAAGACGCCCCCCAGCCTGCCCATTGTGGCCGATTCCGCCGTGGACGCGCCCGATGATACGACATCCATCACGCACTACTGCGTTGCGGGCACCGGCAGCGAATTGGTCACGGTACGACTGAACGGATACCCGCTCGGGCAGTGCCAGGTCTATGTGAAAACGGGCGATTTCGATTGTAGCGCGTATAC
>JAPLKY010000306.1 GCA_026387805.1 Candidatus Krumholzibacteriia bacterium | reverse complement strand
GAATTCTACAAGAATTTCTGCGGGGGGCGAGTCGAGCCGGTGAAGCGCTTCATCGAAATCGCTTCGTCGGTCTCGCACGTCGAGGTGACGAACCTCGTGATCCCCGGGCTGAACGACGCCACGGAGGATTTCGAGGATCTCGTCGAATGGCTCGCGGGGGTGTCGATCGACGTTCCGCTCCATTTCTCGCGCTTCTTCCCGCAGTACCGGATGAACGATCGACCCGCGACGCCGCAGGAAACGCTCGAGACGGCGTTCGCGATAGCGCGAAAAAAGCTTCGCTACGTATACGTGGGCAACATTATGATCGACGGGACGGAGGATACGCGCTGCGCGAAGTGCGGCGCCCCCGTCGTGCGGAGGGCGGGGTATGAGGCGGAGGTTCTCGGACCGGAGGGAAAATGTCCGAAGTGTGGCACGCAGGTTAAAGGGATTTGGAGGTAACTTGACCAAACTAGCGCCGAAAACGCTCGCGAAGAGAATCGTCAAGATCGCATGGAGCAAGAAGGCGGAGAACATTGTTCTCCTCGATCTCAAGAAGATATCGAGCATGACGGACTATTTTCTCGTCTGCTCGGCGGGGAGCGACGTGCAGGCGAGGGTGATCGCCGAGGCGATCATCGAGTCGCTCGAGGATAGCGGCATCAAGTGCAGCGTCGAGGGGCTTGGGGCCTCCCACTGGATCCTCATCGATTGCTACTGCGTCGTCGTGCATATTTTCCTTCCCGAGGTGCGGGAGTTCTACGGGCTCGAGCGCCTCTGGGGGGACGCGAAGCGCGAGGAGTTCTCCGATGACGAATGATCGCGATACGGCGCGGGATAATGCGCCCCGCGACGCGTCGTCGGCGAGCGAGCGCTCGCGCTCGGCGCTGGCATCGGCGCTCGCGGAGCTCGGCCTCGCGATCGACCGGGAGGCGATTCAGATCGAGCGCCCCGCGGATACCGCGCATGGCGATCTCTCGTCGAACGTGGCGCTCATCGCGGCAAAGCAGTTGAAGCGCGATCCGCGCGAGCTCGCCGCGGAAATCGCGGCGCGCGTGAAGACCGATGCGGACTTCGTCGACCGCGTCGAGGTCGCGGGCCCCGGATTCATCAATTTCGCCTTTTCCCGGAAATACATCGCGGAGCAGGTGAAGGAGATCGTCCGTCTCGGGGCGAGCTACGGAGACGGCGACCTCGGGCGGGGGCGGAAGGTGCAGGTCGAGTTCGTCTCGGCCAATCCGACCGGGCCCCTCGTGATCGTGTCTGCGCGGGCGGCGGCCATCGGGGCAGCCCTCGTCAAGATCCTCCGCAAGGCCGGCTACGACGTGCAGGCCGAGTATTACGTGAACGACGCCGGCTCGCAGGTGGCGAAGCTCGGGCTGTCGCTTCTCGCGAGGTTCCGGCAGAGGCTCGGCGAGGACGTGCCGTTTCCCGAGGAAGGATATCCCGGCGAATATCTCGTCGAAATCGCCCGCGAGATCCCCGAGGACGACGGGCGCGCGTGGCTCGCTCTCCCGCAGGACACGGCCGTCACGGCCTTCGGCCAGGCGGCGCTCGAGAAGATCATGCATATGATCCAGAGCGACCTCGAGCTCTTCGGCGTGCGGTACGACAATTTCTTCCGGGAGTCCGGACTCTACGCGGACAATGAGATTTGGCGGACCCTCGACCTTCTCAAGGAGCGGGGCGTCGTGTACGGAGAGGATGGCGCGCAATGGTTCCGCTCGGCGGAACTCGGCGACGAGAAGGACCGCGTGCTCGTGCGGAGCGACGGCTCGCCGACGTATTTCCTCGCGGACGCGGCGTATCATCTGAACAAGCTCCGGCGCGGGTTCACGCAGGCCATCGACCTGTGGGGCCCCGACCACCACGGGCACATCAAGAGGATGCAGTCGGTCTCCCGGGTTCTCGGAGCCCCCGCGGATTGGCCCGAGGTGCTCATCGTGCAGTGGGTGCGCCTCGTCGAGGAGGGGAAGGTCGTGAGCATGTCGAAGCGGGGAGGAGAGTTCGTCACGCTCCGCGATCTCGTCGAGGACGTCGGCGCGGACGCCGCGAAGTTCTTTTTCCTCATGCGCAAGACCTCGGCGCATCTCGATTTCAACCTCACGCTCGCGCGCAAGGAGTCGGACGAGAATCCGGTTTACTACGTGCAGTACGCGCACGCGCGCATCTCGAGCGTCGTCGCGTACGCGCGGGAACAGGGCGTCGATTTCCCGGCCGATACCTCCTGCGTCGAGCTTCTCACGGAAGCGGAGGAGATCGAGCTCATGCGGAAGCTCGTGATATTCCCCGAGCTGATACGGGGCGCGGCGCTCACGCGCGAGCCGCATTTTCTCACGGCGTACGCGCAGCAGCTCGCCGCGGAGTTCCACCGGTTCTACCACGTGTGCCGGATCGTCTCGAGCAACAGGCGTCTGAGCGAGGCGAGGCTGCTTCTCGCCGAGGCGACGCGGGTCGTGCTCGCCGAGTCGCTCCGCGTGCTCGGCGTTTCGGCGCCCGAAAAGATGTAACGCGGGGCGCGCCGCCGGCCCGGCGCCGTGCCCGTCGAAAGGTCGTCGATGAGTATCGTCGTCGTCGGAACGGTCGCCTTCGATACGGTCGAAGCGCCGTGGGGGAAGGCCGAACGGGTCATCGGAGGTTCGGCCACCTATTTCTCGCTCGCCGCGAGCCATTTCACGCCGGTAAAGCTCGTCGCCGTCGTGGGCGCCGATTTTCTCGCCGAGCACCGCACGATTCTCGAGGATCGAGGCGTGGACCTCGAGGGGCTCGTCGTGGAATCGGGCGGCAAGACATTCTTCTGGCAGGGGCGCTACGGCGAGGACCCGAACGAGCGCGAGACGCTCTGCACCGAGCTCAACGTCTTCGAGCGATTCAGGCCGGAGCTCCCGGCGTCGTACTGCTCGAGCCGATGGCTCTTTCTCGGGAACATCGATCCCGACATCCAGATGAACGTGCTCGATCAGGTCGCCGGAAGGCCGTTCGTCGGCTGCGATACGATGAACTTCTGGATCGAGCGGAAGCCCGAATCGCTCGCGCGGCTGCTGCGGCGCATCGATATCCTGTTCGTAAACGACGGCGAGGCGCGGCAGCTCTCGGGCCGCAAGAATCTCGTGCTCGCGGCGCGCGATATCCTCGAGATGGGACCGCGCGCTCTCGTCATCAAGAAGGGGGAGCACGGGGCGTTTCTCTTTACGAAGGACTTCCGCTTCTTCGCGCCGGCCTATCCGCTTCATGAGGTGCTCGATCCCACGGGCGCCGGCGACAGCTTCGCCGGAGGCTTCATGGGATACCTCGCGGGCGCCGCGTCTTTCGACGAACGACATCTCCGCCGCGCGATGATCTACGGCACGATCACGGCGAGCTTCGCCTGCGAGAGCTTCTCCGTCGAGCGGCTCCGCGCGCTCACCGATGAACACGTCGCCGGGCGATTCGCGGAGCTCGTCGATCTCGTGAAGATCGAGCTCGACGATCTGAAGTAAGATGCATCCGGTCCGGGGGAAGGCATCCGTGATTATGCTGCGGGGGGCCGCAGGGATATTTGATCATCCGGAACCGTCCATCTTGAGTCAGACCTTGGATGAAGAATGAAGATACGAACATTCGGCTTG
>JAPLKY010000425.1 GCA_026387805.1 Candidatus Krumholzibacteriia bacterium | reverse complement strand
TCCCTCGTGCCACGACGAGGACGAAAAGACGAGCGCACGGGGATCCGAGCGTCTCAGAATGATATCGGCGAGATAGCACGCCTCCTCGGTGACTCGGCTATCGTGGACCCTGCGGCTCCTGTTCTTCTCCTCGATCTCCCGGGCGATCCGGGACGCCTCCCCCTCGTCGCGCGTGACGAGAAGCTCGACGACGTCCCGCGCGCTTCCCATGCGACCCGGCGAATTGAGCCGCGGGACGAGCGTGAAGCTGATCTGCCGCGTGGTGAATTGCCTCTCGGAAAGCCCGCTTTCGGCCCTGAGCGCCCGCAGACCCGGCCTCTTCCATTCCCGCATGAGAGCGAACCCCGCGGCCACGATGATCCTGTTCTCGTCGCGCATGGCGCCGCTGTCCCCGAGGGTGCCGAGCGCGACGAGGTCGAGATGCTCCTCGAGATGGAGATCGAGCCCCATCGTTTTCTCGAGTCCCTGGAGAAGCTTGAAGGCGACCCCCGATCCGGTGAGCTCCTTGAAGGGATACCGTTCGCCCGGGATCTTCGGATTGATGAAGGCGTCCGCTCCGGGGACCCGCTCGCTCGTTTCATGATGATCGGTGATGAGAACCTTGACGCCGCGCTCCACGAGCGCGGCGACGACCTCGCCGTCGCTCGAGCCGCAATCGACGGAGAGCACGAGCTTGAGCCCCGCTTCGAAACCGCGATCCATCACGCGCCGGGCGAGCCCGTATCCGTCTTTCGAGCGATCGGGCACGAAGAAATGAACGTCCGCGCCGAGTTCGGCGAGAACCTCGAACAGAAGCGCCGTGCCGCAGACGCCGTCGGCGTCGTAGTCTCCGTGAACGAGGATACGATCGCCGCGCGAGATGGCCCCGTGCAGCAGGCTCGTCGCGCGCTCCATTTCGTTGAAGAGAAACGGATCGTGAAGCTGCTCGAACTTCGGATGGATGAATCGAAGGCCGTCCTCGACGGATCTCACGCCTCTCGACGCGAGAAGCCGCGCCTCGAGGGGGCCGAGAAGCAGCTCCCGGGAAAGCTCGTTCTCGAGACGCTCGTCAGCCGGTTGGATTTCCCAGACCTGCATCGGGGACCTTGTCTCTCTTGATGCGAAAACGCCGCGTTCGCGAGCGACGGTAAAGGAGACTTGTAAGCCGGGTTCTGTACCCTTGCGGGCGGTGATCATTTGTCTCGGGCTGACGTTGCCGGCAGCCTCTAGCGACCTACCCGAGAGTTGTGCGAAGCGGGCCGCTTCTTCTCTCCTATTTGGTCTTTCTCCGGGTGGGGTTTACCAAGCTACCGCCGTCGCCGGCGGTACTGGTGAGCTCTTACCTCGCCTTTTCACCCTTACCTCCGAAACCGGAGGCGGTGTATTTTCTGTGGCACTTTCCTTGGGGTTACCCCCACTGGGCGTTACCCAGCACCCTGCCCTCTGGAGCCCGGACTTTCCTCGAGCGCTTGCGCGCCGCGATCACCCCGTCTCCTCTTCCGTCGCATCGCATGGAAGAGCGATCTGGGGGAATATACCACGGCTCGGGGAAAAGGTAAAGCGCGAAGGCCCGCCGATCCGGGACGCGGCGGCGGCCGCTGTGGGGACCGCCCGGTCAGGAATCCTCGATCCGGTTGAGCGCTTCGTTCGCCATCCGGTCCGCCTCGCGGTTCTCCTCCCGCTTCACGTGCTTGAACGCGCACTTCCCGAAATGCCGGGCTTCCGCCGCGACTTCGCGCGCGAGCGGTTCGAGATCCCTGCTCCGGATCCGGTACGCGCCGGTGAGCTGTTTCATCACGAGCTCGCTGTCGACGAAGACGGTGAGCTCGCGGATGCCGATGTCCCGGGCGAGCTTCATCCCCTCGATGACGGCCCGGTACTCGGCGACGTTATTCGTCGCCCTCCCGATCCTCTTCGCGACGGACGCGAGCTCCTCTCCCGTGGGCAGATGGATGATCGCGGCGATGGCGGAAGGTCCCGGATTGCCGCGCGAAGCGCCGTCGGCGTGAAGGATCGCGCGGTCGAGACCGCGCGGCCGCACGGCGGGAGGCGGGTCGCCGAGCGATCTCGAGAGGCTCTCGATCGCGTCCTTCGCTTCCGCGCGCGACGAGAAACCGGAAACCTCCCAGCTCCCGTCGACGTCCTTCCCTCCCGCGATGAGCGCGAGAAGCGTTTTCAGGTTTTGCACATTCATCGGGGCATCGAAGGTTCAGGATACTTCATAATGAACGAGGATCCTGCCGCACACCTCGCAGTTCATGATCTGATCATTCCTCCGCACCTCCACCGCTCTCTGGGGAGGCACCCGCGAGTAGCAGCCCTGGCAGATATCCCCCAGGAGATTCGCCACGCCGGAATCTCCCTTCGCCGTTTTGA
>JAPLKY010000004.1 GCA_026387805.1 Candidatus Krumholzibacteriia bacterium | reverse complement strand
TCCCTTGAATAACACCCGCGCTTGTTTTACATTCCGGATACATTCGGATCGATCGTGGCTGATCTGGAAGCTGAGGTTCACCCATGGGCATGAAGATGAGATTCGAGGCTTTCGAGCAGGCGATTATTTCGGCGATTCCCGCCGTCCTTGTGGCGTTTTCATCGTCCCTGTATGCGCATCCGGCCGCCGTCGCGCAGAATACGTGGCTGCGGTCCGGGCAGCGGCATTCTCTTTCTTCCCTCGAGCGAAAATGGACCCGCGCTCTCCCGGGGAAATTCTCCGTTCTCTGTTCGGCGAAGGAAGTGCGCGCGCTCGCCGTGACGGATGACACCCTCTGGATCGGAACGGAGGGCGGCCTTTTCGCTTGCCGGACAAAGGGAAGTGCGATCGCCCCGGTGAGCGGTCCCGGTTCGATCTCGGTGAGGGCGATCGCTATCGACGACCGGGGCGCGCTCTGGGTGGGAGGCGATCATGGGATAAGCGTGCGCTCGAACGGCGCATGGAAATGGTACCCGAAGGAATCGCTTCCGCTCTTCGCACGCGTCAGGTGCATTGTCCCGGGCGAGATGAGGCTCTGGATCGGCGGCTACGGGAACGGCTGCGGATACGTTGCCGACGACGCCGTCACCGCTCTGGGCGCGCCGGATTCATTGCTCGACGAGCGCGTTCTATCGATTGCGGAGGAGAATGCGAGCACCGTCTTCTTCGGGACGGCGAGCGGTCTCATATGCGCCGACTCCCTCGGGTGGCGATCGCTTCGATACGGCAGCCGTTTGCCGATCGGCGCCGTCCGGGACGCGCTGTTCGACGAGGAGGGGAACCTGTTCCTGGCGATAGCCGGACAGGGAGTCGCGATATACGGTTTCGGCAGGGTGCGATCGTTCGGCACCGCCGGGGGCCCGCCGGGCATGGAGGTGAACGCGCTCAGCCTCGATTCCACCGGGCGCGTCTGGGCCGCCGGAGAGTCGGGGATCTCGGTTTTCGACGGATCCGAGTGGACGTCGCCCGCCGCGAGAGGACCGGCGTGGAAGAAGTGCCGGTTCCTTTCGATACGCCACGACGTCGATGGCGTCTGCTACGCGGGGACCGACGACGGAAGGGTTCTCGTCATTCTCGGGGAAGACGTGCAGGAGCTCGGCGTTCCGCAGGCCTTTCCCGAGAGCCGCGTTTCGCGCATCCGCCTCTGCGGCGGCGCGGTATGGCTCGCCGCGGGATCGGACGTCTACAGCGTCAGGGACGCCTTCGTGAAGATGACCGCGCCTCCCGGATTGTATGCGGGCGAGATGACCGATATCTTCGCGGCCGATGCCGGGGAGCTGTGGAGCACGACCCGATTCGGCATTCTTCACTATACGGGCCGCGCATGGGAGGTGTTCGACAGGAAGAGCGGGCTCTCCACGGACTATTTCACGCGCGTTGCCAGGGATCCATCGGGAACCGTCTGGTTCGCGACGTTCGACGGGCGGATCGTCGCCTATGCCGCGGGAAAATGGAGCGTCATCGACAGGGAGGGCAACCTGCCCGCGGGCGCCGTCGCGGATCTCGCCCTCGATCCGGCGGGGAATCCGTGGGTTGTGACGAGGGCGGGGGAAGTTGCGCACCGGGGTCAGGGAGTCTGGGCGAGGATGAAACTCCCGCGGCTCGAGAATAGAGCCGCGGATACGACGCGGGTGGGCGATACGCTTCGTCAATTGGATCCCGCGATACGTTTCATGAGCGATGTCGCGCCGGGGTCGGATTCTTCCTCGCCGGCGGGCGAATACTGCATCGGATTCGACAAAGGGGGCAACTGTCTCGTCGGCTCGAGCGCCGGCGTGTACCGTCTCGGCGCGACGGGTTGGCAATTCCTCGAGCTGCCGGGGACGTTGAGAGGCGCGCGGGCCACCGCCGTGCTCGGCACCGCAAGAGGCGACGTCTTGCTCGGAACGGCGGGCAGCGGGATCTTCGTTCTGAGAAACGGCGAATGGTCGAGGCTCGGCGCTTCGAACGGCCTCTCGGACGATTACATCCGTTCCCTGTGCGATGATCAGAAGGGGACAATCTGGATCGGGACCCAATACGGAGGCGTCACGAAGTACGCGCCTCCGGCCGGTCTCTAGTCGCAAAGATGCAGGGGTTTTGCAGAGGCTTTATTCCTTGACGGTGCGCGCCCAAGCGGTTATACTTACTCTCGAAGGAGTCCTATCGAATTATCGCTATCGTTTTCTCGTTTCGGGTGATTTGAGCGGCGTTCGGGAGATGCGCCACGAGAAAACGGTCAGCGAGTTTTTTTGCCCTCCCACCAAAAAAAGCGTTGACCATTTCCCGGGGTATGGTATTAATAGGGAGCTTCGTTCGGAGGGACTAGCGTGGAACTTGCGGCAAGTATTGCAGTTATATCCATCATAGGCGTGGTGCTCTATGCATACGCCGGCTACCCCTTTGTGCTCTATATCCTCGGATTCTTTCGGGGGCGGCGGGTCCTGCGCGACGAATCGTACCATCCCCGCGTGATATTCATCATCTCCGCCCATAACGAGGAACGCATCATCCGCGAGAAGATCGAAAACAGTCTTGCGCTCGATTACCCGAAAGACAGACTCAAGATCGTCGTCGCGAGCGACGGCTCAAGCGATAGAACCAATGAAATCGTGCGGGAATACGAGGGTCGCGGCATCGTTCTCAAGGCCTTCGACCGCAGGGAGGGCAAGAGCGCCACGCTCAACCGGGCGGTCGTCGGAATCGAAGGGGATGTGCTCGTCTTCTCCGACGCAAATGCCTTTTATCGCGAAGACGCGATTCGGATGCTCGTCCGGAACCTGGCGGACGAGGATATCGGGTGCGTCGTGGGCAAGCTCGTGTACCTGAGCAATCATTCGTACGTAGGGAAAGGGGAAAGCCTCTACTGGCGCTACGAATCCTTTCTCAACGGCCTCGAGAGCAGGATCAAATCGGTTCTCGTCGGCACGGGAACGATCTTCGCCGTTCGAAGGGATCTCTTCTTTCCGCTCGCCAAGGATGTCGCGAACGATTTTCAGCTCCCCGCCGAGGTAGCCTCGCGCGGGTACGGCGTCGTCTACGAGGCAGGCGCGGTCGCGTACGAAAAGTCGACTTTCTTCTTCCGGGAGGAGTTTGCGCGGAAGCGCAGAATCATCGTGAGGGGGATTACCGGCTTCAGGGCTCTCAAGGGGAGCTTCGGCGGCGCTTTTCGTATTTTTCAGTTCATCTCGCGAAAGCTCCTCCGGTGGTGCGTGGGGCCCCTCATGCCCGTGCTTTACGCGGCGAATGCCCTGCTCCTTGCGGATCCGGTTTTCCGCGCGCTGTTCGTTCTTCAGAACGTATTCTATATCCTCGCCATCGCCGGCGCCCTTCTGAGGCGCGGCGGCGTGCAGTCGAGGATTCTATTCATACCCTTCTATTTCGTGATGGTGAATGCGGCTTCCTTGGTCGCCATCGTAACCTACATCGGGGGGAATCGCCTCTCCTCGTGGGAGAAGGCGGAGACCACGCGCGATACGGACGAGC
>JAPLKY010000423.1 GCA_026387805.1 Candidatus Krumholzibacteriia bacterium | reverse complement strand
ATCAACGAGACCACCGGGGAGCGCATCGCGCCCGAGGTCAAGAAGGGTGACAAGGTGCTCTACGGGAAGTATTCGGGCACCGAGATCACCATCGATAACGTCGAATACCTGATTCTCAGAGAAGCCGACATCCTGGCCATTCTCTAAATCGAAAGGGGTGAGACGAAATGGCAAAGCAGATCAAGTTCAATATAGACGCGCGCGACCGCCTCAAAGCGGGAGTCGATCAGCTCGCGAACGCGGTGAAGGTCACGCTCGGACCCCGCGGTCGCAACGTCATTCTCGACAAGAAATTCGGTTCTCCGACGATCACGAACGACGGTGTTACGATCGCGAAGGAGATCGAGCTCAAGGATCCGTGGGAGAACATGGGCGCCCAGATGGTAAAGGAAGTCGCCACGAAGACCCACGACGTCGCCGGCGACGGAACGACGACGGCGACAATCCTCGCCCAGGCGATCATCCAGGAAGGGCTCAAGGTCGTCACGGCCGGCTCCAATCCGATGTACGTGAAGAAGGGCATCCACAAGGCCGTCGACGCCGCGGTCGAGTACATCAAGAAGAGAAGCAAACAGGTCCGCAAGCGCGACGAGATCGCTTCCGTCGCCATGATTTCGTCCAACAACGATGCAGAGATCGGCGAGCTCATCGCCGACGCGATGGAGAAGGTCGGCAAGGACGGCGTCATCACGGTCGAGGAGGCGAAGGGGATGGAGACCACGCTCGAGGTGGTCGAAGGCATGCAGTTCGACCGTGGATACGTGAGTCCCTACTTCGTCACCGATTCCGAGCGGATGGAAACGGTCATCGAGGACGCCTACATTCTCATCCATGACAAGAAGATCAGCTCGATGAAGGATCTCCTGCCCGTTCTCGAGAAGGTGGCGCAGGTGGCGAGACCGCTCCTCATCATCGCCGAAGACGTCGAGGGGGAGGCCCTTGCCACGCTCGTCGTGAACAAGCTCCGCGGCACGCTTCAGGTCGCCGCCGTGAAGGCGCCGGGCTTCGGCGATCGCCGCAAGGCGATGCTCGAGGACGTCGCGATTCTCACGGGGGGCCGCGTGATCTCCGAGGAGACGGGCTTCAAGCTCGAGAACACGGCCATCACCGATCTCGGCAAGGCGAAGAAGATCACGATCGACAAGGACAACACCACGATCATCGAGGGCGCTGGCAAGCCGGTGAAGGTCAAGGAGCGCATAGGCCAGATCAAGGTCCAGATCGAGGAGACGACCTCCGATTACGACAAGGAGAAGCTCCAGGAGCGTCTCGCGAAGCTCGCCGGCGGCGTCGCCGTGATCAAGGTCGGCGCGGCGACCGAGATCGAGATGAAGGAAAAGAAGGCACGCGTCGAGGACGCGCTCGCGGCAACGCGCGCGGCCGTCGAAGAGGGCATCGTACCCGGCGGCGGCATCACGCTGCTCCACGCGGCCGAAGCGATCGCGGCGCTCACTCTCGAAGGGGAAGAGAGAATCGGCGCCAATATCGTCATGAAGGCGCTCGAGGAGCCGGCGCGGATGATCGCGGCGAACGCGGGTCAGGAAGGCTCCGTCATCGTCGAGCGGCTCCGCAGGGAGAAGCCGGACATCGGCTACAACGCGGCGACGAACGAGTACGTGAACATGCTCGAGGCGGGTATCGTCGATCCGACGAAGGTCGCCCGCTCCTCGCTCCAGAACGCGGCGAGCGTCGCAGCGCTCATACTCACGACGGAAGTGTGCATAACCGACATTCCCGAGAAGAAGGAAATGCTGGGCGGCGGCATGCCGGGCGGCGGCATGGGACCCGATATGTACTAAGCCGGTTCGAAATTCTCGATGCAGACGGGCGCTCCGGAGGAGACTCCGGGGCGCTCTTTTTTCGGCCATGGGTATCGCGCGAAGTCGGCCCCGTCCGATTTTCGAGCAAAATTCGCTTGAATTTCGACTCAGGCCCGCATATTTTTACACTGAACACTCGCTCTTGCATGGTTTCGCCGTGCCTCCGTTTGATGGAAAGGGATATCTGCAGATACGAACCGGGAGGTTCTGAATTGAATCGTTATCTGAGATCGATGCCGGCGGCGCTCCTGATTGCCTTCACCTTCGCCTTGATCTTCGCCATCGGATGCAGCAACGACAAGACAGTGACTAGCCCCGTGACGCCTTCGACGCTCGAGGTATCGGGAATCCTCTGCAATCCGCTCGCCCCCGCCCCGGGGGATACGGCGCGGCTCACGGTGCGTGCCGGGGGCCAGGGCGCCGGCGCGACGTATCAGTGGCAGGTCGAGGCCGGAACGCTCATAGGGGGCAACGATATCTCCATCCGATGGGAAGCGCCGACCGATCCGGGAGTTTACATGATATCGGTGCGCGCAAGCGTCGGCTCGGAGGTTCGCGTTCACACGACCTGGGTCATGGTGCGGCGCTGCGAGGCTATGAACACGGGTCTCAGGTACGCTTTCTATCCGAACCTCGTCGAGGGAGAGCTCTATTGCGTGGGCACGAACAGCCTCCTCTCCGAGCACACCTTCCTCGGCTATCACGCGTACAAGCTGGACAACGTACCGCCCACGTGGATCGACAGCATTCAGGTAACTCCCCCGACGAACCCAGTAAGCGTAAACGGCGGCCATGATTTCAAGTTCACCCCGGACGGCCTTTTGGCCGGGTCCATAACGGACGGCGCTGAACATTACAGGATGCAGCCGGTGAACGTGATCTTTTACCCGTATATGGCGGGTCGTAACGTATATTGGTCGAAGAACGAAGCAGTCGGAACGACGTATCGCAGGAATCAGAATCTCTATCCGAGCGCGTCGTCCGGTCTCGACATGGTCGTGTGGCAGCGAACGGTGGTCGGTGCCACCGATGACGGAAAGAAAGACCTCGCCAATATCAGGTTCCGGTTTTCATCCGCGCCGGCCGCACAGATCAAGACCCTGACGACCGCCAAGGATTCGGTATACCAGCTCGGGGCGTGGAACTACACCTACTGGAGGAATATCAAGCCGATGTTCTCCCCCGATGATGCCATGATTATCTACTTCAACGATTCGACCGAAAGGTTCGAACCGTGCCTTATCCCGGTGGATGGAATAGAGCCGAATCTCGCCGAGCGGCATGCGATCATGGTCGACGAGCGCCACGGCATCTTCTTCAACGCCGGCGTGAAGGTTACCGAAAGAACGATCTTCCAGTGGAATCCGGCCGATCCCACGCAGCTCGCGTTTATCGACGAGAATCGGCAATTCTGCGTCTTTGACTACGTCACTGAGACGGTCGACGTCATCGGAACGGGTGTCCTGGAGTTCGTCTATTCTGAAGACGGCAAGCTTGCGGGGGTCACCGAGGACGGGGTCTATGTCCTCGAGCCGGGGCAGACCCAAGCGAAGCCGGTTTTCGTCAAGGAGCGCTCGAGCGACGCGGTGATCGGCATCAACTGGTCGCCGGGGCTCGACGATCAGAAGCTCGGTTTCAGAATGGTGCGCAAGGGCGCTTCCCCGGTGGAATCATACTCCGTCCTCGTAATATATTCGTGGGACGACGACCGGTGGTACTACGCCTCGCCCGAGATCAAACCCGTCATGGGGACCGAACCTGAGGTGAGTTACATCTGGATGCGGGCGATTTTCGATCCGTTCAACGGCGGCATGTACGTTCCCGTTCCCCTCTCGGAGGCGGGCGGGAAGTCGGTGCTCTACCATTCCTTCTGATACGCAACCTCGATCCGGGCTGGTGCCCATCCGAATGCGATCCAAGAGGCTCGAGCAGCTTCCGCCGTATCTATTCGTCGAAATCGACAGGCTCAAGGCGTCGATGCTCGGGAGCGGCCGGAAGCTCCTCGATCTCGGGATCGGAGACCCTGATCTCGGCGCTCCCCGGGAGCTGGTCGCCGCGCTCGAGCGGGCCATATCGAATGTGTCGCACCATCGGTATCCGCCGGGCCGCGGGCTGAACCGGCTCATCGACTCGATTCGCGCGTGGGCCGGGCGGCGGTATGGGCTCCCGATCGGTCGCGACGAGGTCCTCGTCACGATCGGGAGCAAGGAAGCGATAGCCCATCTTCCGCTCGCGATCGTGAATCCGGGGGATACGGTTCTCATTCCCGATCCCGGCTATCCCGTATACTATTCATCGGCCGTCTTCGCGGGAGCTTCCTGCGTCCGCGTGCCGCTCGACGAAACGAACGGTTATCTGCCGCGCCTCGGCGAGCTCGATCGGCGGATTCCGTCCGGCGCGCGTCTCCTCTTTCTCAACTATCCGAACAATCCGACCGCCGCCGTTGCCGGAGAGACCCTGCGCCGGGAGGCGGTCGAGTTCTGCGGCAGGCGCGGCATCGTGCTGGCGAGCGACGCCGCTTACGGCGAGATCTGGTATGAAGAGCCGACCGTTCCGTTCTTTCCCGCGGCGCGCGAAGCGGGGATCCCGTACATCGAATTCTTCTCCTTCTCGAAGACGTTTTCGATCGCCGGATGGAGAATCGGCTTTGCGATAGGATCGAGAGAGATCATCGCCGCGCTCTCGCAGCTCAAGTACAACATCGATTCCGGCGTGTTCGGCGCGATACAGGA
>JAPLKY010000115.1 GCA_026387805.1 Candidatus Krumholzibacteriia bacterium | reverse complement strand
GAGCCGAGCATGAGGACATCGAGCCGATCGTAGAGCATGAAGAGGAGGTTGAAGGCGAAGAGCCAGCCGCTGTAACGGAGCACGCCCCCGAGGGGATAGGTCGTCGTGAGCTTCCGCGTGTAGTACTTCCGCGGAATGACGACGGACATGATGAGGAACCCGATGAACATCTGTGCGAGGTTCGACGCCATGGCGCTCACGACGTTGAGCATCGCGCCGTACGCGAGAGCGGCCAGCAGTCCAAGCCGCGCAATGGAAGCGATGACGTTGATGATGCCGAGCTGCAGGAACTTCTCGTATGCCCGCATCACCGCCTCCGTATGGTACGACACGTTGAAGAGGAGCGCCCCGAGCCCGGCGAGCCTGAGCGGGGTCGTGAGCGACGCGTTCCCGTACGCGTGGACGGCGACGAATGGCGCCGCAAAATAGGCGAGCACCATGAAGCTCCCCGAGATGCCGAGCCTCAGAAAGTAGATGCGCCGGAAGATCCCGACGGCGTTTTCTTCGTCGTTCTGGACGAGGTGGAAGGCCAGCTTCCGGATCATCGTGGTCGTGAGGCCGATCTCGATCACGGAGCCCGCGATCCCCATGATGACGGAGGCGAGGGTGAGGAGCCCTACATTCGCCGCGCCGAGCGTCCGTACGACGATGATGCTCGCGACCATGCCGAGCGCGGCGGTCGCGACCCTGCTCAGGTAGATGTACGCGAGCTGGCGGACGCTTTCGCGCTTCAGCGTGTCCACGATCCAGGATTTGAGGAGATTGAACAGCTTCATAAGAACTATCGACGGCGCCGCCGTCACCCGGTCGACCTGCGTTTCATGTTGAGATCAGGGAGAACGTTGCAGAATGAGAATGCATCGCCGATGGCGTCGTCGATGGTTCCGTCGGCGACCGAGCGGATGCTTACCCCGGCTTGCGCCATCGTGCCCTCCCGCCGGAACCGCGAGCGCTCCGACGCCCCGGCGCCCGGCAATGGATCCGTCAACAGCCCCTTCGAAAGCCTCTTCAAATACCTTTCAAAGGGCGGCTGATTGAACTTATAATAACGCCCGAGGCTTTTGTATACACATTTCTGCTTCGGGACCGGACCGCGCCGCCGGCGGGACCGCTTATCGCTCCGATCGCCGGAGGCGGCCGGCAACCGATGAGGATCCATGACGAAACGACACGCGCTCGGACATCTCCTCGCCGCGATCCCTCCGGGGATGACGCGGAGCCTCCGTCTTGCGCACCGGGGAAGGTACCTGACCGTGCTGTGCTACCACCGGATACTCGAGCGCGGCGCGGATTTTCCCTTCGACGACGATCTCGTAAGCGCGTCGCCGGCGCAGTTCGAGAGCGAGCTCCGGTTCATCGCGCGCCACTGGCGGACCATCGATTTCAGGATGCTCCGCGACCACGTCGCGCGCGAGGGGCGATTCCCCGACCGTTCCCTCATCATCACCTTCGACGACGGGTACCTCGACAACTACGAGGTGGCGTACCCCCTCCTCAGGAAGTACGATCTCCCCGCCGTCATGTTCGTGACCGCCGGATACATGGGCAAGCGAAGGCTCTTCTGGTGGGACCGGCTCGCGTACGTCGCGAAGACCGCGTCGAAGCGTTCGGCCTCGATCGAGGAACCGATCCGCCTCTCGATCGACCTCGATTCCTTTCCCGGCCGCCAGGACGCGGCCCGGCATCTCATCCACACCGCGAAGACGCTTCCCGACGGCGACAAGGAGCTTTTCATACGGCGGCTCGCCGCGAGCTTCGAGGTCGAGATCGACGAGAGCCGGTTCGCGACGACGATGGGCTGGAGCGATCTGAGGGAGATGAGCGCGGGGGGAATCGAGATCGGAGCCCATTCGATCAGCCATCCGATATTCTCGAACATCGACGGGGACCTCCTCGCGCATGAGGTGTCGCAGTCGAAGGCGGTCATCGAAAAGGAGCTCGGCCGCGAGGTGATTTCGTTCGGCTCTCCGGGGCGCGGGAGGATTCTGGACGAGGAGAAGGAGCGTTTCGAAAAGACGCTCCGCGATCTCGTCGTCTCGAGCGGCTATTCGTTCAGCACGATGTACCAGTGGGGGCTCGTGTACGAGAATGAATTCGACGCGTTCCGCATCCGGCGCATCGGGATCGAGAGCTACGACACGCCCCCCGTTTTCAGGGCGAAGCTCTCCTATCCGGAGCTCATGTCTTATTGAGAGACCGATCGGATTCGTCCTCGGTGACCTCCGGGGCGTTTCATTCCCGGGACAAATCCGGAGGAGTCATTGAAGAATACAACGGTCCTCGCGCCCGGAATCCGCGGAAGGCGCCGCGCAATCAAGAAAATCCTGATTATCGGGAAGGGACGATCTTCACGTACGGGCAACAGGGAGAAACAACTCTCCTCCCGCCGGGACGAGGCGCCGGGCGGATGCGAATAAAAGTCGCCTGAATCGGGATCCGCGAGCCCCATTTGTCCCATTTCTTGCATATTCCTGGACCGTTTACTATAATTTCGACGTTACGTGTATACAACAACGACGCAAAAGGACGTGCGACAAATGAAGCCTTCCCTGCGCAATGCAACGATCGGCCTTATCGCGCTGAGTACGCTCGCGACGTTCTGGAGCCCCGGGGCACAGGCGGCGGTTCGCAACGAGCGCCCGCGCATCTGGCTCACGCCCGAGCTCAAAGCACGTACATCAACAGCCGGGCGACCAATATCCTGCAGGCGATCAACTACGCCCTCATGTATCAGCTCACCGCGAACGTCTCCTACGCGAACCGGGCGATCGCGATCATCGAGTACACCTTCGCCCATCCGTACACCGGCTATACGATCGATACGTGGATCGAATTCGACAATTTCTACACCGACCGATATCTCATGCCGCCGGTCGCGATCGTTCTCGATTGGTGCTATGACGTGATGACGCCGACGCAACGGACGACCTTCGCGAGCCAGCTTGACCGTTGGGTGAACGACATCATCACGACGCAGCCGTGGTCCTGGCACGATCCCTCGAACAACCACTACTACGGCCATATGTGGGCCATTCTCACGGCGGGTTACGCCATATACGGCCTCAACGCAAACGCCCAGGCGTACGTCGACTACGCACGCGGCACCATGCTCGATCAGGCCATCAAGTTCACCAAGGATGAGCCGATTCTGTGGGATATGTGGGGAGCGAACGTGGGGCGCGCAAAAGGCGGAATGTGGAGCGAGGGGACTTCATACGGCAGCGTCGACTAAGAGTTTCTCGTCTCGTTCATTGTCGCCGCATATTCCGCCGAAGGGCTCACGTTCGATGGTTTCACGTTTCCGAACGAAGCCATCAAGTTCTACGCCTACGCGAAGCACCCGAGCGGCAGTCTCATGTACACGGACGGGGACGGCCACGAGGGGGGCATCGACGGAACGGTGAGAATACCGATTCTTTTCATGGTCAACCTCGCGACGGACGACACGAAACGCTACGGGCAATACTGGATCAATACCTTCACGTCAAACGTCTACTGGGGCTACAAGCTCTACAACGAGTTCATGTGGTACGACGACCAGCTCTCCGCTCTCGACTATCACGGGGCTCTTCCCGATTTCTACTACCTCGAGGGGACGCAGACCCTCTTCTGGCTGAGCGACTGGACCCAGAACGCCATGTGGTTCACCATGAAGCTCGGCGTCCTCAATACCGTTCACGCGCACAACGGGCTCGGGGGCTTCATGATCTTCAAGCGGGGATTTCTCGCGACCGACAAGGCCGTCGACGCCTCGGACGGATACCTCCTCGGCGACGTCGATCACAACGTCTTCTATATACCTCCCGCCGAGGAGAAGGCGCTCTACTGGGGGCAATCGGATCTCAAACATCTCGAGAATACGCCGAACTATATATACTTCGCGGGCGATCTGAGCGGTCCGTACCTCGCGCAGCCGGACTACCGATCGAATACCGTCGCCCACAAGGACCGGGAGATCGTCATCGTCAAGCCCGAGAACGTCGTCGCCGTCATGGATCGCGGCACGTCGTACGATACGGCCCACGACAAGATCTTCCAGGTGTACCTCCACAACCAGGCCGCCGCGTCGGGGTCAGACTACCGGTCCTCGAACGGTTCCAGCGACCTCATTATCCACTCTTCGTACCCGTCCGCGACGACCGTCACCCTCGACACCTACGGGATCCCGCGGCTCCGGATCACGACGGCCGCGGCGCAGCTCTCGAAGTGCTTCCTCAATCTCTTCAAGGTCACCGATCCCGGCGGAGCGTTCCAGGCCCCGCGGGCGACGGCGACCGCCGCCGACGTCGCCGCCGCGGCATTCTACGGCGTGACCAACGCCGTCGATTACGTCGTCGCGTTCAGCGCCGATCCGGGCGGGGCTCCCACGACTTCGCCGAGCTTCGGCATTTCGTTCGAGCGGAGCCACGACGCAGTGCGGGCCTATCTCGCGAACCTTTCGCCGAACACCGCCTATTACATCAGCGGATCGACGAGCGGCGCGACGGGCACCGTCACGGTCTCGCGCACGGAGAGCAGCGGCGCGATCGCGTACCAGAGCGGCGCCAACGGATTCATCTTCTGTGAGGTGAATCTCGGCGAGGCGGAGCAACCCCCTCCGCCGCCTCATCCGGTCGGGATAGACTGATCCGCGGCCTCCTTCAGGCCCCGATCGAATCGAGCGGCGAACACGCGATGCCGCGCTCGCGCAGGGACGCGAGCAGGCGCTCGGGATCGGCGTCGAGCAGGCAGAGCCTCCCCCACAGCTCCAGATCGATCATGTTCCAGAGCAGCTTGTCGCGCTCGTCGAGGAGCCGTCTCATCGCGGCGCGGTCGAAACGGAGCGTGTCGCGAACGAAACCGTCCTCGAGGAGGAACTCGAGCGGTCTCACCCAGCGATCGATCGGCACTTCGCCGCCGTACTTCTTCCGCGCGGAGAGCAGGGAACCGAGGTAGGGAAGCGCCGCTTTTCGCACGACGATCTTCGCCGTGCGCCAATCGACGCAGAATACGGCGGGGAGATTCACGGCAAAACGGACAACCTCGAGGTCGAGGAACGGGAAGAACAGGGAAAGACCGAGGGAGGCGGCGAGCTCCGAGCGCCTGTTGAGCAGGTGCTGCTGGTAGTCGCACAGGTTTTCGAGCATCAGCACCTTGAGCGCGCGCTCCGAAGGATCCTCGATCGCCGCGTACGCGGACTCGACCCCCTGCTGCATGGCGGCCCGCTCGAAGTTCCCCATCCCGATCCCGGCGAGAGTCCTGAGCGGATTGCGGATCCGCCGCTCCAGGTTGACGACGCGGGGCTCGGCCATCGCCGTGCCGACGACGGTGCGAACCTTCGGAGGCAGCGCCCCGAAGAGCTTTCTCATGCGGAGATAGCGGTAATACGACTTCACGTTCCCGAAGCCGCCGAAGAGAAGGTCGCTCGCGACTCCGTACACCTGATTGGGGCGTCCGAGGGAGAGGGTTTGGCCGACCCCCGTGTAGAATTTCGCCGTGTTCGGATGGACGATCGGCTGACCGAAATCGACGATCGATTTGAAGAGTCCGGGGTAGAAATCCTCGGCCGCATGCGTGCTCACGTGCAGCTCGACGCCGAGATGGTCCGCCGCGGCTTTCGCCATGTCCCCTTCGGAAAGCCTGCCCCCGGCCACGTGCGTGCAGAAGATCGGGATCGGGCTCCCCAGCTCCTTGAATATTCCTCCGATGAAGCTGCAGTCGATGCCCCCGCCGCAGCTCAGACCGAACGTGGACGCGTCGCGTCCCTCGATAACCCGCCCGACGGCGTTTCTGAGTCTGCGCGTGAGCTCGGCGGGCGCGTCGATGCCCCGGTTCCGGCGATATTCGGCCGGATCGAATAGCTCTTCGTATCGGAAATAGCTTCCCCGTTCAATCCGTCTCGTCGCGAGATCGACCGAGAGGTACGCGCCGAACGGAAGCAGCGCGATATCGTCGTAGAAGGTCGCGCTCCCGTAGAGGGCGTCGAAGACGAGATGCTCGACGACGGCGGCCCTGTTGATCCGTCTCGAGGCGAGGAGAGACACGAGCGGCTTGATCGACGAGGCGAACGCGAAACGCCCGGGCTCGTTCGAATAGTACAGGGGGAAGAACCCGCTCCGATCCCCCGCGAGGAGCAGCACGCCCCGCTCCACGTCGTACAGCGCGATCATGAACATGCCGGGAAGCAGCTTCAGAAAATCGATGCCGCGCGCGCGGTACAGCGCCGCGAGATTCGAGCAGGTGTCGTCGCCGGCGTCGAGGTCGTTCTCACGGAACACCGTTTCGATTCCGCTCATGAATCCGCAGTACGAGACGACGCAGCGCGCCTCGTCTATCTCGCCCAGGCCCGACGCGAAGCTCTGGCCCCCGGAAACGAGACCGAGCGCGACGGCACCCTTCACGCTCTTCCGGAGCCCACCCGGAACGCCCTCCGGGCGGGGAAAGCGATCGCGCATCGTTTCGATGAGAGCCCCGGCGTCAAGCGAGCCGCTCCAATCGACGAGCCCCAGGATTCTGCCCATCACCCGACTCCTCTCTCGGCAAGAACCGAACGGTAGAGCGCCTCGTACGCGGCAGCCATGTTCGCGATCGAGAACCGGCGTTCGACGGTCTGCCGGGCTCCGCGAGCCATCTCGCGGAACGCCGCCGGATTCTCGATGAAACCGCTCATCGCCGCGGCGAGCGCTTCCGTATCCCCCGCGGCGACGAGAGTGCCCGTTCTTCCGTTCTCGATGATCTCGCCCGTGCCTCCGACGGCGGACGCCACGACGGGAACGCCGGCTGCCGCCGCCTCCAGAATCGTCAGGGAAAGCCCTTCTTCGGTCGAAGGCTGAAGAAACATATCGAACGCTGCGAGGCGCCGCGGGACGTCATCGGTGAACCCCGTGAGCTTCACCGAGTCCTCGAGGCCGAGCTCCGCGATCAGGCGCTCGATGGCCCCGCGCTCGGGGCCGTCCCCGACGATGACGAAGACGCACCTCGCGCCGCGCTTCGACGCTTTCCCGAACGCCCTGAGCATCGTGGGATGATCCTTCACCGGATCGAGCCTGGAAACGGCGCCGAAGACGACGCCGTCCTCGCCGAGACCGAGCTCCCGGCGCGCGCCGGCGCGATCGAGATCCCTGAAGCGCGCCGTGTCGATCCCGTTGTAGATGACGACGATCTTCGCCGGATCGACGCCGCTCTTCGCGCGGAAGCTCTCACCCGTCTCCTTCGAGACGACCACGATCCTGTCGGCGAGCTGATAGAGGCGCCTGCGGAGGCGCTTCGACCACGCGAGGCTCGTGAGCGCCCTCCCGTGCTTCGTGTGGATGACCCTCACGCGCGCGAGCCGCGCCGCCGGGGCCGCGTGAAGGTGCGAGACGAAATTGTGCGTATGCGCAATATGGGGGCGCGTCCTCGCAAAATACCCCTGCAGACGGCGCATTGCCGAAAGATATTTCACGCCTCCCGATCCGATAAGCGTGCAGGAGAGCCCCCGCCGCTCCGCTTCAGCGCGCAGGGGGCCGAGCGATTCGAGACACACGAGCTCCGGCGCGATCCGGCCCGATTCCTTCTGTATTCCGGCGAGATCGACGACGAGCTTCTCGGCGCCTCCGAATTCGAGGCTCCTGAGGACGTGCGCCACCCTGATCGTACGGTTCGTTTCTTGCATCTCCGCCTTCGAGATTCCAGCGCGCTCGATTCCGGGACGATGATACTATGCGCCCGGGAAAAGTGAAACCACTTTGCGTCCGCCCTCCATGGCGAATTTTCAGCGCGAAGCACCGATGAATCTTCTCCGGCGAATGGCGTTGCGCGGACGAGGCACTATTGGATAGTATATCGAATGAACGCGGCATCCCGTTCCCGCACTGAACCCGCCTCGCTCGGCGGGAGGAAGCGCTCGATGGTTTCGATTCTGAAGAAGCTGAACAGATTCGCGCGAAAATGGTTCTTCATCCTCACGCACGTCGGGGCGGTCACCAGGTTTGTGAACGACCCGAAGGTGGCCTACTCCTATTATCCCGATCTTCCGGCGAAATCGAAAGCACGCGTCTGGTTCGAGCTCATCGGGTGGCTCTTCAGGCACGGCGAAGTGAACGTCTTCTACTACTCGTACGGTTTCGACGTGGGCTCGGTCGATCAGAGCGCCTATATGCCCTACAACGAGTTCAAGGCCCTTCGCAACAGGTTGAACGACTCCGCACGGATCGGCAAGCACGCGACGAGCTACCTCGTTCTTCTCAGGGATAAATATATGTTCTCCCTTTTCCTCTCGAGCCTCGGTTTTCCGACGCCGAAAGTGCTCGGATTCTGCATGGGCGATCAAATCGAATGGCTCGACACGCACACGACGGAGGGGATCGATTCGCTCATGAAACGCCCCGGACTCAAGGTCTTTTGCAAGACGATACTCGGCGAGAGCGCCGAAGGGGCCTTTCCGCTGCGCGTCGAGGGAGACACGCTCCTTCTCGACGGCGCTCCGGTCACGCTCTCCGATCTCACGCAGCGCCTCAGGGGCGGATTCATCATCCAGGAGTTCATCG
The DNA here is from genome assembly GCA_026387805.1 of Candidatus Krumholzibacteriia bacterium. Lineage (GTDB taxonomy): Bacteria > Krumholzibacteriota > Krumholzibacteriia > Krumholzibacteriales > Krumholzibacteriaceae > SSS58A. Next base: position 19,650 of record JAPLKY010000115.1, on the reverse strand, counting down.
AGCAGCATCCGCGCACGGCGGAGCTCTACCCGTCGTGCCTCAACACGCTCCGCATCAATACGATCCGCAAGGGAAACGACATCGTTCTCTTTGCCGCGTGCATGAAGATGGGCGCGAACGAATCCACCCGCGACAACTGGGCGTCGGGCGGGCTCCTGGGCGTCGTCGACCGGGAGACGGGGCGGCTCACGAGAGAGTTCAAGTACCGGCCGGGATGCGGCGGAATAGCGGTAAAGCATCCCCAATCGGGCATCGTATTCGAGGGCTTCGAGATCCCGTACTTCAAGGAAGCGGTTCGAATGGCCATCGAGCTCCATTCGTTCCTCTACGGCATCCATTCGATCGGTTGGGACGTCGCCATCACGAAGAACGGCCCGCTCATCATCGAGGGAAACGACAACTGGGTCATCGCGGCTCATCAGGGGGTCGAAGGCGGGCTCAAGGCGAGGTTCCTCGACACCCTGGTTCCCGCGGGGAAGGGCGGCTCATGCTGACGATCTTGAGGGCGCTCAGACGCCGATGTCGAAAGATCGCATTCATCCTCACCCACGTCGGCGAGGCGTTGCGGATGGCGTACGACCCCGCGCTGAACGTCACGTACTTTGCCGACGAGGAACTCAAATCGAAGCCGAGAATATTCCTCGATCTTCTCTGGTGGCTCGTCAGGTTCGGCGAGGTCAACGCGTACTATTTCTACTACGGATTCGATCGGAAGCGCGGCGCCCGCATGGAGGAGTACATCGACTACCCGAATTTCAAGAGAATCCGGAACAGGTACAACAGCCACGTCACGATCGGACGACACGCGACGAGCTATGAGTGCATATTGAAGGATAAATTCGTTTTCAGCCAGGTGCTGAAGGCTCTCGGCTTCCCGACCCCCGCGGTCATGGCGTTCTGTCTCGGAGACCGCGTTCACTGGACCGCCCCGCGCAGGATAACAGGCTACGACGAGCTGGGAAACGTCGAGCGCCTCGATGCCTTCTGCAAACCGTTCCTCGGGGAGTGCGCCGAAGGGGCATTTCGCCTTACCGTGGACGGGAAGAAGCTCCTCCGCAACGGCGCGGAGATCTCGATCGAAGAGCTTCGCCGAATCCTGCGGGAAGGCTATATCATTCAGGAATACGTTGAGCAGCATCCCCGCCTGATGGAGATGCATGCCAACTCCGTGGCCACGCTGCGTCTCGTAACTATCAATTCCGGCAAGGAGATAGCCCTTTTCGAGTCGTGCTTGAAAATGGGCGCCGGCGGAATCGTCGTGAGCAACTTTGCAGCGGGAGGCCTTATCGGGGAAGCGGATCCCGCGACGGGAAAGCTCGTGAAGAACTTCTACGGCAAACCGACGCACGGCGGCGGCAAGGCTCAGAAGCATCCTGATTCAGGGATTGTGTTCGAAGGCTTCGAAGTGCCCTTCTACTTCGAGGCGGTCGCGATGGCGAAGGAGCTGCATCGCCGGCTATACGGGCTGCGCTCCATCGGGTGGGATATCGCGATAGGCCCGGACGGGCCCATAATCATCGAAGGGAACGACAACTGGGAGCTCACCCAGACTCCGCTCACGGGCATGAGAAAGTCGTTCTACTCGTTGCTGCCGGACCGCGGCATGCGCGGCGGCGGCGCGAACGTGCTCAACGATTCTGGAACCGCTTGATCCTCTCGTCCCGTATCTCCCCGTCCCGGATGATGGTAGCGGCGTCGAGCACCGCGTTCGACTCGCCCGCGGCGAGCATGTCGAGGTACGGCGAGGCCGCGGCGCTGATGGCGCGCGTCGCCGAGTGGCGGAAGAGGGAGGCCGTGTGGTCGACGGCATAATGGATGACGCCTTCGCGCACGTACACCGGGTCCGCTATCGTCGTCGGATGGGTCGTCTCGATGCACATTCCCTCCGCGTCGCAACTCACGTCGATGATCATGGAGCCCTTCGGCATCCGCCTGAGGTCGGCGGCGGAAAGGACGAGCCGCTTGTCGAAGACGTCCCAGAGGAGGGCGTTGACGACGACGTCGTAGCGCTCGACCTCGGTGCGGAGCCGGAACATCCGCTCTTTCGGATAGATCCTGGCGCTCGCGCCCATCTTCTCGAGGATACGGATCGCGCCGCGGGCGCAGTTGCCCCGTCCGAGGACGGCGACGTTCCATTCATAGGGAAGGCGTCCCGAGAATTGCGCGGCGTGGATGACTGCGGACTCGCCCGCGATCTCGTTGTTCCTCCAGAACACGTGGAGACGCCCTTCCTCGAACATATCCTCCCATGCGACCGCGGTCATGCGGCGGCTCACGAGAACGTCGGTGATCTCTTTCCCCTGCACGGCGTGAACCCATCCGAAGAGAACGGCGCCGGGCTTGAGAAACGCGATCATGTCGGCATCGAGCGCCTTCGGATTGCAGATGACGTCCCTGGAAAGAACCTCCTCGCGGCTCGCCGTATGCGCGCCGGCGCGTTCGTACTCGACGTCGCTCACGCCGAGAACCTCCCCGAATCCCCGCTCGATGAAGCAGCTCCCCGGATGCTTCATCGCGCGGAGGGCCTCGGGAGTGATCGCCCTGCGGAATTCGTTTTCCTTTCGGCTGATCGGAAAGCCTATCGTTTTCATAGCCTGCATCGGTCGTCCTTCCTCATCGAATCCTCTGCCCGGATGTGCCCGCCTCCCCGGCGAGCTCCGAAACGAAGAATCGCATCTTCCCCGCTCCCGTGAGCGGTATCGAATCGACGTATTCGAGCGTGTGAGAAACATGGTAGCGCTCGAGATCGCTCAGGGCGTCGCGAATCCAGCGCGAGGTTACCTCGCGGTCGATCGAGCCGTCGTGCTCGATCTCGACCCGTACGTGCGACAGGGAATCCTGCGTCACGCGGAACCTGACGAGCCCCGGCGCGCGAGAGAGCTTCCAGAGAAAGTACATGTCGTGAATCTCCCGCCCATCCCCGGTCTTCAGCGTCTCGGAGACCCTTCCGATGATCTCGCTGAGCATCGGGAAGCTCCGCCCGCAGGAACACGCCGCGTCCGACATGACGCCGCGATCCCCGATCTTGTACCGGATGAGGGGCATCGCGCGGTTCTCGAGATCCGTGACGACGATGTCGCCGACCTCCCCCGTGACGGGCCGGTCGTCGCCGTCGACGACTTCCACCCAGAGATTGTCCATATTGATATGCAGGCCCTCCCGCTTCTCGCATTCGGAGGCGACGTTGGAGAACTCGGTGGCGCCGTACCGGTTGAACACGGGGCAGCGGAAGCTTCGCTCGATCTCCTCCTTCTGGAAGTCGTAGAGCCGTTCGGCTCCCGCGATGATCCCGTCGAGCTTCGGGGGCTCGAGTCCGTATTTCGCGATTGCTTTCGCCATGAGATAGACGACCGTCACGTACGACTCGATGAACCGCGAGCCGTGGCGCTTGATCGAGGCGACGGCCGCGACGAGGCTCTCCTCGCCGATGTCGAAAGCCGACAGAAACTGGTAATTCTGGAACGCCCAGTAGAGGGAATTCTTGATAATCGCCCTTCGCGTCCGGTTGGGCTTGTGTCCCCAGATCAGCGTCGCGGGCGTGCCGAGCGGCTTGCCGATCCAGTCCTCGGAGCGGTACTTCGTCGCCGTGCGCAGGCACCAGTTATCCAGGCTCATGTAGAAGAGAACGGGCGTGCCGGTCGAGCCGCTCGTGGCGCTGTTGGGCAGATCCTCCTTGACGAACTCGCGGGACAGAATCGACTCTCCCGCCGAACGGACGATCGGCTTGCTCGTGAAGATCCCTTTCGCGCGGAGCGCCTCGACGTCGAACACGCCGCGGGGATCGATCCCGTGCAGGGCGAAGAGATCCCGGTAGAACGGAACGCGCTCGTTGCAGTAGACGAGGATATCGTTCAGCTTGCGGCGCTGCATCTCGCGAAGCTCGTCGATGCCGAGGGCGGGCGTCTCCGAGAGGCGCCGGTAGCGGCTGTATATGCTGCGCCGCCTCAGAGCCCCTTCATAGAGGGGAAACAGGAGGTTCCGGTAGGCAGGCGCATACGCGCGCGTGAAGACGTTCATCACTCACCATGGCGCGCCCGGGTTCGCCGGGCGGAGACAGGGAACCAAAGCCGCTTCGCGTCGTCGATCGACCCATGCCGAGCATAAAGTATTCCCTTTCCCGCGGGAGATTCAAGGAAAAGATGGGCGTATTCGCCCCCTTTCCGGATGCCGACCGGATGCGGCGACGATTGCCCTTCCGGCGGTTCCTTCGCCCCCCGTTCCATGGCATGCTAGTTGCGGTTTACCGATCCTGGAGAGCAGCCGGGAAACAATGACGGCAAAGAGGAAATAAAAAGGAAGCCTGAGTCGCGGTTCGGCTCGGAAAAAGATTGCCCGGCTGGCAAAAAGATTGAATAATGATTAAAATGCGAGGGAACATCATGATAACAATCCTGCTTCGTACGGACAACCGCAGAGCCTCCTTCATCGCAGCGTTCGTGACGATTATGATATCCTTCGCCGCCTTCCCGGCGATCGCGAAAGACGGCGCGGGGTCGAGCGGAGCTTCGTACCTTCTGCTCCCCGTCGGAGCGCGATCGATCGCGCTCGGCGAGACGGGCGCGGCGCTCGCCCGCGACCCGTTCACCTGGCTCTCGAACCCGGCTCTCCTGCCGTTCGCGGAAGGCAGCGGCGTCGGGGCGTTTCACAGCCAATGGACCCTCGACACGTACTACGACAACGTTATCGCGAAGCACGCGCTGAACCGCTTCGTATCGATCGGGGCCGCTTTCACCTATCTCTCCTCACCCGACATTCCCGGTTTCGACGACACCGGCGCTCCGACGGCCGCCGTGGGCAATAGCAATCTCCAGGGGATCGTCGGCGTCGGATTCAAACCCCTCGCCGGGCTCGGCGCCGGCGTGAACGTCAAATACCTCCAGGAGAGGATCGCGGATTACACGGGCCGCGGATGGGCCGTGGACGTCGGCGCCGCCTGGATCACCGGCTTGCGCGAGATCGCTCTCGGCGCCGCGGTCCAGAATCTCGGGAGCGACATCACGTACATCGCGGAGAAGGAAAAGCTCCCGACCACGTTCCGCGTCGGGGCGAGCGGCGCGCTTCCGCTCCCCGTTTCGCCGGTCGCGGTGAGGCTCGCTGCGGACCTCGTGAAGAAGCGCTTCGAGGACGCGTACGGATGCTATGGCGCGGAGATCGACGTCCGATCGATCGTGTTCCTCAGGGCGGGGTACACGGCCGATGCGAACAGGGAAGGCGACCGTTTCTCCGTCGGAGGAGGGCTCAAGCTCTTCGACCGTCTCATGGTCGACTACGCATGGACGCCCTACGGAGACCTCGGGTCCTTCCATAGAATCTCGATCTACGCGCATTAGGGCGCCGGCCGGGCGCGCCGGCTCATATGATTGCTCCGATACTGTTCATAGTCTTCGCCGGAGCGGTGCTCTACGCATACGCGCTCTATCCGCTCGCCCTCGTTATTCTCTCGACCGGAAAGAAGCCCCCCGCACCCGTCGAAGATCCGTCCGATAGCACGCTCCCTCCGGTTTCCCTCCTCATCGCCGCCCTCGACGAGGAAGCGATCATCGCCGAGAAGATCGAGAATTCGCTCCGCCTGGACTACCCGAAAGGCAGACTCCGCGTCGTCGTCGTATCGGACGGCTCGACCGACCGCACGGACGAGATCGTTCGCCGCTACGAGCCCCGAGGCGTCACGCTCTTCCGCGTCGAGCCCCGCGAAGGGAAAAGCCTCGCGAGAAACAGGGCGGCCGGGGCGGCGACGGGGGACGTGCTCGTCATGAGCGACGCGAACGCGATGTATGAATCCGATGCGATCCGGATCGAGAACAGGTTTCATTCGATCATCGGCGCGAACGGCTCCATATACGCGATCCGGCGCTCCCTCTACGTGCCCCTGCCCGCCGAGGTCGACGACGACTTTCTCGAGCCGCTTCAGGCGTTTCTCGGCGGGCACGGCGTGCGCTACGAGCCGGAGGCGGTGAGCATCGAGCACGACATCGAGTCGAGAAACGTCGTGCGCGAGTTCTCCGCGAAGCGGCGAACCGTGCTGCGAGGCATCCAGAGCCTGCATTATCTCTCGAAGGTCGCCGGTCCCTTCCGGCCCCCGGCGCTCGCATTCGAGCTCGTTTCGCACAAGATCCTCAAATGGCTCGTTCCCTTCTTCCTCATCGGCATTCTCGCGGCGAACGCGGTTCTTCTCGATCGTCCCGTCTTCGTCGCGGCATTCGCGATCCAGCTGTTTCTCTACGGATGGGCGATCGCGGGCATTGCGACGGGACGCCGGATCTTCTATATTCCGGCGTTCTTCGTCCTCACGAACGCCGCGGCGTTCTCCGGGGTCATCGCGTTCCTCGCGGGAAGGCGGAGCAGAACATGGCGGAAACAGAGAGAATGAAGGACGGCGGCGCCGTCATCACGAGCACGGGGAACGACCGGGTGAAGCGCGCCGTCGCGCTGCGGGACAAGCGCGAACGCGACAAGACGGGCCTCATGCTCATCGAGGGGGTCCGCGAGATCGAGCGGGCGATGCAGGCCGGGATCGCGCTCGAGCGCGTGTATTTCTGCCGCGCCGTCATCGGGCGCGACGAGGAGCTCTCGCTGCTCTCGTCCCTCGTCGAGTCCCGCGCGCGCACCGTGGAAGTCACCTCCCGCGTTTTCGAGAAGATCACCTACCGCGGCGGTTCGGGCGGATTCCTCGCGATCGCCCGGCAGCCCGTGATCGCCCTCTCGGACCTTCCCGCGACGGGAGACGCGCTCTTCCTCGTCGTCGAGGCGATCGAGAAGCCGGGGAACCTCGGCGCGATCATCAGATCCGCGGACGGCTCCGGCGCCACGGGAGTCATCGCGTGCGGCGCCGGGACCGACCTCTACAATCCGAACGTCATCCGCGCGAGCCTCGGCACGGTCTTCACCGTCCCGTGCGCCCGCTCGGAGGCGGCGGAGGCCGTTCGCTGGCTCGGGGAGACGGGGACGACGATCGTCACGGCGACGCCCGGCGGGGAGCTTCCGTACACGTCGGTCGATTTCACGGGACGCCGCGCAATCGCCGTCGGAGCGGAAGACGCCGGTCTCACGCCCGCCTGGCTCGAAGCCGCGGATCAGCGGGTCATGATTCCCATGAAGGGCGCGGCGGATTCGCTCAACGTCTCGGCGACCGCGGCGATTCTCCTCTACGAGGCCCTGAGGCAGCGCGAAGCCCGCTGAGCCCGCCTCGCATCCACTTCGAATGGCCCCGCAAATGCCCTGTACCGGACGACGGTTTTGGCGTATACTGGCATCGGTCCCAACAAGGAGATTTCCCTATGTCATTGGAATCGATCTTTGCCCGGCGCAGCGTTCGGGCGTACACCGGAGAGCCGGTGAGCCACGAGGCGATCACGCAGATCCTCGAGGCCGGCATGGCCGCCCCCTCGAGCAACAACCGAAAGCCGTGGCATTTCGTCGTCGTCCGGGATCGCGCGACGCTCACGAGGCTCGCCGAGGCGCATCCGCACGGAAAGATGCTGAGCGAGGCCGCGGTGGCGATCGCCGTCTGCGGAGACACGACGATCTCCCCCGACTTCTGGGTGCAGGACTGCTCCGCGGCGACCGAGAACATGCTCGTCGCCGTCGCGGCCCTGGGTCTCGGCGCGGTCTGGCTCGGCGGCCACCCGCGCGAGGATCGCGTTTCGGCGATCAAGGCCGTGCTCGCCATACCGGAGCACACGGGCGTTCTGTGCCTCATCTCGATCGGCCACCCGGGAGAGAAGAAGGAGCCGAGAACCCAGTACGACGCAAAGAGGATCCATGATGAAAAATGGTGAAAAGCCGCCGGCGAAGGGGAGCGTGAAGCGACGACCCGCCCCCGAGGGGGAACTCTTCCGCGAAGACGTGTTCGAAACGATCATCGCGCACCTCGAAGACCGATTCGATTCGCACGATTTTATCTTCGAGATGATGCGCCGCTTCCCGCGCGAGTACACCGCTTCCCTCTATGAATGCCGGCGATCGAAGGATCCCATTCAAACGCTCCATGCGAAGATCGGCCGGAAGCTTCTCGAATTCGGCGATCTCATCAGAAAGACCGACCGCAAGTCCTCGCGGAACGCCCGCGGGCTTCCTTCCGGCAACCAGCATTGGGAGAAGATCGAGGCGGAGTAACGCCGGGAGGTGTCTTTCGTGAGAGAATCCAGCGGACTGCGCTCGACGCGCATGTTCTTCGTCGCTTCGTTCCTGATCACGACCGCGCTCCTCGTCTTTCTATCGCTCGCGCAGCCCCTCAAGTCGAACATCGCGGCCGGGTATCTCTGGGGCGCCTTCCTCGTGCTCGGCACGCTCGCGATCGGCGTCCGCACGGGAAAGCGCCGGCGCTTTCTCCGGTTCATTCTCGTCGCCGCCGATCTCGAAACACCGTACATGCTCGAACATTTCCTGCCCCCCCATGGAAGATGAAAGCGGCGCGTATCCCTCCTACCTCGCGCTCCTCGAGAGCGGCGAGCTGGCCGCCCGGCGCGACCGCGCCCTGGCGATGCTCGAATCATGCTCGCTGTGCCCGCGCGCGTGCGGCGTGAACCGGCTCGGGGGCGAGAAGGGCGTCTGCCGCGTCGCCCGCCGCGCCGTCGTATCGAGCGCGCACGCACACTTCGGCGAAGAGGCCCCGCTCGTTGGAACCGCGGGCTCGGGAACGATCTTCTTCAGCGGCTGCAACCTGAAATGCCTCTTCTGCCAGAACTACGAGATCAGCCACCTGCTCGCCGGGGACGAGACCTCCGCGAACCGCCTCGCGTTCCTCATGCTCCGCATCCAGGAAATGGGGTGCCACAATCTCAATCTCGTCACGCCGACGCACGTCCTGCCACAGATACTCGAGGCGCTCGAGATTGCGGCCGGCAGGGGTCTCCGTCTGCCGCTCGTCTACAACACGGGGGGATACGACTCGATCGAGGCGATCCGGCTCCTCGATGGCATCGTCGATATCTACATGCCCGACGTGAAATACCTCTCGGCCGAAGCCGCGGCGAAATACTCCGGCGCCGCCGACTACCCGGAGGTGATCCGCGAGGCGACCCGCGAGATGCATCGCCAGGTGGGGGATCTCGAGATCGCGGCGGACGGAATCGCCCGGCGCGGTCTTCTCGTGCGGCACCTCGTGATGCCCGGCATGCTCGGCGACGTGAAGGAGATCGCCGCGTTCCTCGCCGGCGAGATCTCGCGCGACACCTATATCAACGTCATGGCCCAGTACCGGCCCGAGTACCTCGCGAGCGAGCACCCGCCTCTCGACCGGCCGCTCTCGAGAGACGAATGGACCTTGGCCGTGCGCCTCGCCCGCGCGGCGGGGCTCCGCCGGTTCGACGAGAGCTGAAGAGAATGCCCTGGCGAGGTCGCCGGCGCCGGTAGTACACTGCGGTCTCCGGGCGCTTCCGCGCGGCCCGGGAAAGAGGAGCTCTGCGATGGACCCGAAAGCACCGACCGGCGGGGCGCCGCCTCCGGGCGCCGGCGATACGAACCGTCCCGCGGGAACGCGCGCCCGTCTCTTCGATTATATCTTTCTCCTGCGGCCCATGATCCTCATCCCCGTCTGGACCTTCTTTCTCCTCGGAGCCCACCACGGCGCGACCGCCGCGGGAATCGACGTCGGCGCGTCGCGGCTGCTCGCCGGACTCTTTTCGTTCACCGCGCTCCTCGGCGCGATCTACATCATGAACCAGATTGCCGATCGCGCGGCCGACCTCGCGGGGAACAAGCTGTTCCTGCTGTCGAAGGGAATCGTCTCGGCGCGCGCGGCGTGGATCGAGGCGGCCGCGCTCGTCGCCGTATCTTTCTGCGCGGCGCTTCTCTTCCTGCCGCTCGTTTTCAGCGGGATACTGGCCGCGAGCCTCGCGCTCGGGGCGGCGTATTCGTTCGAGCCCGTTCGCCTCAAGAGACGCCGCGTCCTCGACGTCCTCGCGAACGCCGTCGGGAACGGCGTTCTCAATACGCTCGCGGGGTGGATCGCCGCGGGCGCGCCCCTCGCCGGGTGGCCATCGCTCGCTCCCTACCCCCTCGCCGTCGCGTCGGTCCATCTCGCGACGACGCTCGCGGACATGGAGGCCGATTCAAAGATGGGATTCAGAACGAGCGGAGCGGCGCTCGGAATCTCCCGCGGGCTTTTCGTCTCGACCGCGCTCATGGGAGGAGCAGTCGTGGCGGCCTATCTCGCGGGCAACACGCCGGCTCTCGCCGCCTCGGTCCTCTCTCTTCCCTTTTTCCTGATTCCGGTGCGGTCCGTCACGAGCCCGGCGAGAAACGGCGACGCGCTCATTCCGGCAAAGGCGGCAACGCTCATCTTCTCGGTCGCCGCCGGCTACCTCTTCCCGCTCTACATCCCGTTTCTCGCGGCGGTGATACTTCTCACGCGGCTCTACTACGCTCGCCGCTTCGGGATGAGCTATCCGTCGCTCCGCGGCTGAGCCCCCCTACTTCGGAAGCTGCGCCTTGATCTTCGCGTAGGCCGCCGCATTGCGGACGGGGCTCGTAAGCTTCGCGAATCCGGCGATCTCCGTCTCGACCCGCGCGAGCCGCTCGCTCGTCGCCGGATGCGTCATGAACCACGTATCGAACTTGGTCGGCTCGGTCGTTTCGAGACCCTTGAGCTTGTTGAGGAGATCGACCATGCCCCGCGGATCGTAGCCGGCCGCGTAGAGGTACTTCGCCCCGAGCTCATCCGCCTCGTGCTCGTCCTTCCTGCTGTACTTGAGGAAGCCCCCCGTCGCCGCCATGTCCGTGACGAGCTTTGCGCAGGCGTTCGGGTTCTGCCCGAGGACGAGGCTCGCGACGAACTGGTAGCCGTACATGGCGGTCATGCGCTCCGTCGAGTGGCGCGCGGCCACGTGTCCCACCTCGTGGGCGATAACCGCCGCGAGCTCCGCCTCGTCGTCGGCGTCCCTCATGAGCTCGGTGTACACGTAGATATACCCGCCCGGAATCGCGAACGCGTTCACCTCGTTCTTGTTGATGACGGCGAAATGGTACTCGATGTCCTGCCGGTCGCAGTGCTGCACGATCTTGTTGCCGACGCCCTGCACGTACGCCGTGACCGCCGCGTTGTTGTAGATCGTGTATTGCTTCGCGACCTCCGCGGACATCTCCTGCCCCATCTTCACCTCGTCGGCCGTCGAAATGACGTTGATCTGCCCCTTGTTGATCCCCGTCGTCGCGCATCCGCCGAGAACGAGCGGCAGGAGCGCGGCGCCTATGGCGCCGCGGAAGGCGGCGGCGCGCGCCTGAACGAACCGTTTCATCCTGATCCCCCCCCCGCCGGAGCCGGCGCGCCGGCACGAGAAAACGTATGAACGCGTATGAACGCTCGCGCGTGAGGAACGGATGAATATCGTCAAGTCGTTCATGAAAGCGCCGCTCCACACGAAGATCTTCGTCGGGCTCATCCTCGGCATCCCGGCGGGCCTCATCCTCGGCCCGCGCGCGGAAACGATCAAACCGGTCGGGGATATCTTCATTCGCCTCATCTGGATGATCGTCGTGCCGCTCGTCTTCTCGTCCATATTCGTCGGGACGGCGAGCCTCGGGGACCTGCGAAAGCTCGGACGCATCGGGGCGAAGACGATCGTCTATTACCTCGTCACCACCGCAGTCGCCATCACCATCGGCCTCGCGATCGCGAACGTCGCGAAGCCGGGCGCCGGCCTCAATCCCGAAGTCAAGGCCCAGCTCCTCCAATCGTACCAGGGAGAGGCGATGAAGGATCTCAGCCTCGCCAAGCAGGCACCCCGCGTCATCGACGTGCTGACCGGGATCGTGCCCAAGAATCCGATCGGGAGCCTCGCCGCGGGGGACATGCTCCAGATCATCTTCTTCGCGATCATGCTCGGCGTCGCGGTGACCATGGTCCCCGGAGGCAAGGGAAAGATACTGATCGATTTCTTCGAAGCGCTGAGCGACGCCATGACCCTGATGGTTCATATCGTCATGAAGATCGCGCCGATCGGCGTCTTCGTTCTCATCGCCGCCGTGGTCGGGCAGTTTGGCGCAAAGATACTCCTCAACCTCCTCAAATACGCGCTCGTCGTGCTCGCGGGGCTCGCCATCCACATGGGGGCGATCTATTCGCTCGCCGTCTGGGCCTTCGCGCGGATGAGCCCGCTCTTCTTCTTCAAGGGAATGCGCCCGGCGCAGCTCATCGCGTTTTCGACCTCGTCGAGTAACGCGACGCTGCCCGTCAACATCCAGTGCGCCGAGGAGAATCTCGGCGTGCCGAAGGACATCGCGAGCTTCGTGCTTCCGCTCGGCGCCACGATCAACATGGACGGCACGGCGCTCTACCAGGGGGTTGCCGCCGTTTTCATCGCGCAGGTCTACGGGATTGCGCTGACGATCCCCGACCAGCTCACGATCGTTCTCATGGCAACGCTCTCGTCGATAGCGACCGCGGGCGTGCCGAGCGTCGGGATCATCACCCTCACCATGGTGCTCACGTCGGTCGGGATCCCGCTCGAGGGAATCGCGCTCATCCTCGGCGTCGACCGGATTCTCGACATGTGCAGAACGATCGTGAACGTCACCGGCGACGCGTCGGCCGCCGTCATCGTGGCGGCGACCGAGGGAACGCTCCGGAGACCGGAGAAGAGCGCATGAAGCGATTCTGGATCATACTGCCCGCGGGGCTCCTCGCGATCGCCCTCGTCGCGTCCTTCTTCCGGATCGGCGCGCTGTGGGGGCTCAACGCGTGGGGAGCGGTCGCCCCGATCGTCGCGCTCGTGATCGCGATCGTCGTCGTGCCGCAGATGTTCGTGAAATCGGCCCCGGACCCGTTCCGTCTTCTCCCGCGCCTGCGCTCGCGCGCCGCGCGATACGCCGCGGTCGCGGCCGCGTCGGCGCTTATCCTGTGGCTCCTTCGGTCGCGCACCGAGCTCTGGGGGGAGCGATTCTCCCTGAGCGCGGCGCTCGAAACGGGCGCGTACCGGCCCGATGCGCCGCTCGGGACATTCATCCAGCATGCGATCTACCGGTTCATGAACGGCATCTTCCTCACCGACGCCGATTCGATCCTCACGTTCTTCAGCATCTGCGCGGGCGCCGTCTATGCCCTGCTCGCGCTCCGCGCGGCGGAGCTCCTTTTCGACGGGCGCGAGACGAGCGACGCCGAACGCCCCGCGGCCGCCGTGCTTCTCTCGGGCGGCTTCGTCGCGCTCTTCTTCGGCGCGGGCGGAACGGTCCAGATCGCGATCGTCGCGGCGCTCGGCTTCATCACGGAGTCGATCCGTTTTCTGAGGGGCAGATGCCCGCTCGCGCTTCCCGCGGTCCTGCTCGCCGCGGCCATCCTCTCCCATTTCTCGGCGGCGTTTCTCGTACCCGCCTTCATCTATCTGCTCGTGCGCGGGGCTCGGGCTCCCGCGTCGCGAAAGCAATCGCTCGTCGCCGGCGCTTTGTTCGCTCTTTGTCTGGCGGCCGCGGAGATCGTCTTCGCGGCGATCGCGAAGAGGTCGGGGGGCGCGCAATCAATTACGCTCGGGATGAGGCTCTCGTTCGACCGGCACGCGCTCGCGAACGTCGTGAACGCGCTCCTGATCGCCGGACCGGCTTCGATCGCCGCGATTCTTCTCCTCGCGGCCGGCCTCCGGAAGAGGACGCAGGATGCCCCGTCAGGCGCCGCGCCGGGAGAGATCGCGTTTCTCAAGACGTGCGCCCTTTCCGCTCTCGCCGCGTGCGTCCTCGGCGCCAATCTCGTCGACGGGGGCCTCGGATGGCACATGCTCGCCGTGACGGGGCCGGCGCTCTCGATCTACGCGCTCCGCGAGCTCCCGCGGAAGCTCGCGCCGGCGGAGCATCTCGGGCGGGCCATCCTCGCGCTGTTTCTCGCCGGCCTTTTCCTCGCGATCCCGCTCGTGCTCGTCGACGTGTCGCCGCGGCTCGCGGAAAGGCGTCTCTTCGAGCTCGACCTCGCTCCGGGACGGGCCGAAATGATCATCGCCGATTTCGCCCTCGAGCGGGGGGATCTCGAAAAGGCGCGCACCCGGTATCTCGCCTCCACGGAGAAGGATCCATCGAACGCTCTCGCGAAATCCCGCCTCGGACGGATCGCGATGAAACGGGAGGAATACCCCGAGGCGATAACGCATTTTCTCGACGCACACGATCTCAAACCGGACGGGGCGCGGGAACGGTACGATCTCGCGGATGCGCTCATCGCGAATCGCTGGTACCCCGAGGCGATCGCTCAGCTCGAGACGCTCACCGTCGCCCATCCCGAGAGCGTCGCCTTCTGGAAGCGGCTCGGATTCGCCCTGAACAACGGCAACCGATACGAACGGGCCGTCGCCGCCTACGAAACGGCGCTCGCCCTCGAGCCTCGAGACGAGCAGAACGTCAAGAATCTCGTCTCGGCGCTCCTCAACAGGGGCGCGGAGCTTCAGACGGCGAACCGAATCGACGACGCCCGGGCGCTGTACGATCGCGCGATCGCGACGTTTCCGGACGATTGGAGGGCGTACAACAACCTCGCCACGATCGAGATGAAACAGGGGCGCAACGAGAAGGCGCGCGAGCTCCTCGAAGGGGCATTGACGTCATACCCGTACGAATCGAGCCTGCACTTCAACATGGGGATTGTTCTCGACAGGCTCGGACGATACAAGGAAGCGCTCCACCACATGCGTCTCGCGCGCGATTTCAACCCGGTCTATTCGGCGGCGACGGCGCACATCGAGAGGCTGGAGAAGCAACTGGGGATCTGGTATCCGAGTCAGCGCGATTCCCAACGAAGCCCGCTCAACAATCCCTGAGCGATATTGGTGAGATGGTCTCCGATCTTCTCGAGGAAATCCACGAAATCGAGGTACACGAGCCCCGAGAGCACCTTGCATGAGCCGTCGTTCAGGCGCTGCACGTGGGCGTGGCGGAGCTCGATCTGCATGCGGTTGAGCTGATCCTCGCAGTGGAGCGCGCGGTGGGCGTGCGCATTGTCTCCCGTCTCGAGGCCGAGGGCGACCTCTCCGATCATCTCCTGAACGGTTTCAATCATCCGTTTGAGCTCCGATTTCGCGTCGTCGCTGAAGGGAAGCTTCTGGCTCATCTTCCGCTGGGCGAGCTCGAGAATATTCTCCGCGTGATCGCCGATCCGCTCGACGTCGTTCACGGTATGGATGAGGACGGGGATCTGCTCGGCTTCCGCCTCGTCGAGCTGGCGCATGGAGATATCGATGAGATAGCGCGTGATCTCGGCCTGGAGGTTGTCGACCGCCTCCTCTTTGCGCTTGACCTTCTGCGCGAGGTCCCATTTCTCGGTGAAGAAGAGGCCGAAGGAGTCCCGCAGCGCCGAGTCGGCGAGCCGGAGCATGTCGATGATCTCCTTCTTGCTCTGTTCGAGGGCGATCACCGGGGTTTCAAGGAGACGCTTCTCGAGATACTTCGGCCGCATGCTGATGAGCTCCTCCTTCTGCGGCACGATTCTCTCGACGACCCGCTGGAGCAGCTTCGTCCCGGGAAGGAAGATGATCGTGTTGGTCACGTTGAAGAGGGTATGGGCGAGGGCGATATGCATCATGATGTTGTTCTCGGTGATGCCGCCGGGAAAGAACGACTGGACGAGCCTCTGATACCATCCGAGATACACGAAGACGAGCATGTAGCAGACGCCGAACACGTTGAACATCGTATGCGCCCACGCGACGCGTTTGGCGCCGGTATTCGTTCCGATGGCCGCGAGCTGCGCCGTGATGGTCGTCCCGATGTTGTCGCCGAGAATGATGGAAACGGTCGACGGGAAATCGATGAGCCCGCGGAACGCGAGCACCTGCACGATCGCGATCGTCGCGCCGCTGCTCTGGAGCAGCATCGTCATGGCCGTCCCGACGAGCACCCCGAGAATCGGGTAGCGGCTGAAGTTGATCATGATATCCCGGATGTGCTGGCTCGCCTGCAGCGGAGCGACGGAGTCCTTCATGAATCCCAGCCCGACGAGGAGGACGCTGAACCCGAAGATCACCCCTCCCCAGTTCTTCACGTGCGGGCGCTTCGGCACTTCCATCATGAGAAAGCCGATCGCCACAAGAGGAAGCGCAAAGGCAAAGATGTCGAGTATCGCGACGAAACTCACGATCCACGCCATCGTCGTCGTCCCGATATTGGCGCCGAAAATGACCGGGATCGCCTGCTGGAGCGTCATGAGTCCGGCGTTCACGAAACCGACGAGCATGACGGTGAGCGCGCTCGAGCTCTGAATGAGGGTTGTAACGACGATTCCCGTGAGCAGGCTGATGAACCTGTTGCGCGTGAGGAGCTCGAGAATGTTCTTGAGCCGATCGCTCGAAACCTTGCGGAGGCTGTCGGACATCATGCGGATGCCGAAGAAGAAGAATCCGAGACCGCCGATCAGCGCAAAGTAGTTCTGGTAGTTCACGCGGCGTCCTCCCGGCGGCAATCCACGAATGACTCGAACGAGGCAGGCGCCAGTATAAAGGGTATGCCTCGATCCGTCAAACGGTCTTACTCGATCCTCGCGAGCAGCTCGGCGGCGCGCGCACGGTCGCGCGCCGAGGCGGGGAGCCTCAGGCACCGCTCGAGAATCTCCCGTACGCCGTCGGCGGATCCGCGCGCGATCCGGCTCTCCGCGAGCGCGAGGCAGACGTCGGCGCGGTTCGCGTCGTGCCGGTAGGCGAATGCGGCGGCCGTCTCCCGCTCCTCGGCGCGGTCGCGTCTCGCATAGAGCTCATCGAGCGCCTTCCACGCCGGATAGAAATAGAATATGCGCAGCGCATCGACGAGACTCTGCTCCCCTTGCCGTTCGCGCCCCTGCATGATGAGCGTTCTGCCGCGCGCGGCGAGCGCGTATATCCGCATCACCGAGCCGTAGAAGCGCTCGATGCCGCCGTTCATGCTCCAGAGGAGATCCTTCTCGTAGAAAAGCGGGCAGCGGGCCCAGGCGCGCGGGCTCGACGGCCTCCCGACTCGAAAGACGCGGTACATCTCGTTCTCGTACGCGAGATCGAACCGCGCGAGCCTTTCGGGCTCGAACATGAGGCGATACGCGGCGCAGCCGGGAGGCATGTTGACGAACCCCGCCTGGTAGAGCGGGGAGTCCTTCGTCGGATCGCACCCTACCGCGCAGCTGACGAGAAGATAGTCGCTCGATTCCTCCGCGCAGAACCGGTACAGATTCTCCTCGCTCGAGTACAGTGACGCGAGCAGCCGCTCGGCCTTGCGTCTCAATCGCGGGGATTCGAAGAAATCGTTGAGATTCGTCGCGCGCCCGGTGTACGTGAGCACCTGCGGGGAAAGGTAATGAAGCGACATCACGACCGCGCCCGGCTCGACGTTTCCGCTGATCCAGGCGAGGAGATCCCCCTCGACGTCCCGCGCGCCCGGGTAGATCGTGAATCTCTCGCGCGCCGGCACTCTGAGCGTCCGGGCGATCCGGCGCCAGTAATCGCGCTTCCCCTCCCAACCGAAATCCTGAAACAGAAAGACCGCGATGACCGCGACCGAGACGAGAAGCGCGGGAATCGCGAATCGTCGGGGGCTACGGCTCCGCGGGAATAGGGGAACGGCTCCTCCCGCCGCGATCACGGCGAAGAATCCGAACAGGGGAAGAAGCCGCTGCATGAGAAGGAAGAGGAAGAAGAAGACGGCGAGGAAGGCGAGAACGGCCTGTGCCTCGAACTCATGCTGCTTGGCCCGCCGAATGACGGCGGCGCAAGGCCCCGGCAGGAGAAGCAGCATCGGCAGCGCGAACACGAAGAAGTGGAGCGCATCCGGGGAGTTGAACGGCCCGACCCAGAAGGCGCGGGCGTCGAACGGAAGAAGCCGCGGATCGTCCGGTTTCCTGAGGTATCGCAGCTTGTACGTCACGAGATCGAAGAAATGAGCGTAAGAGGCGAAGTGCCTCCCCGAAAAGACGCCGGGCAGGATGACCGCGGCGACGGCGACCGCGGCTATCGCCGCCTTCGCCGCTCGGGGGCTCGATCCGTCCGGTTTCGCTTTTCCCCCCGCGCGCCGGGTCCGCTTCGCGATGATGCGCGGTGCCGCGAGATCGACCGCGAGGACGGCCGCGGCGAGCGCCGCGGGTATCGAGAGCAGGAACCGGCCCTCGCGGAGGAACGGAACGATCGCGCCGGCGGCCGCAATGGCGCATACGAGGGAGCGCGCCGCGCGGCGTTCGTGGACGGTCGCATCGACGAGGATCCCACGCAGAAGGACGAAGGCGAGAAACGGCGCGAGATAGAATTGCGCGCCCTGCCATGAAGCGAGCGCCGCGAAGAGAAAGACCGCCGAGAGGATCGGCATCGCGGCGCCGCCTCCCGCGCACGCCGAGACGTAGAAGAACACATGGAAGGCGATGAGCGGCAGGGATACGTTTTCCCTGATATAGTCGAATCCGCTCGAGCGCGCGACGAGCGGGAGTGCGGCCGCGAAAAGGAGCGCGGTGAAGAGACCGGCCCCGAGGCTCTTCCAGAGCCTCGCCGAGAGGAGCGCGAGCGGCAGAATCGCGAGGGAAAAGAAGAACGCGGTGAAGTACCGCACGTAGGTGGAGAGATCGGGCTTGTCCCCCGGGATGAGCCGATACGTCCAGCCGACGAGGTATTCCATCGCGGGAGACGTCTCGCGAAACACGCGAAGCCCCTCGGGCCACTGCGCGCTCATGTCGAGGGCGGGAATCGGCTTTCCCTCCGCGACCATCTCCGTGTACCGGAAATGGGCCGCCCCCTCGGCCGCGAAACGAGGCCCCTCGTACCTCGCGCGATATGCCGCGCGCGTGACGTTGGCGAGACAAAAGAGCGCCACGAGCACCGCGATGAAGAGCTTTCGATCCAACGGATTCTCCCCCGAACGAGCCCCCCTCGATCCTCCCCGCGACCTTTTCGAGGCGGACCCTCGCCCTCACACCCACGCCCTCGCCCGAATCGCGTTGAAAACGCCGTTCCATTTTGACATAATGGCCGCGCGCGCTCAAGCATTCGTTCTCGAGGGTCGAGAGGAGGATCGTATGAGGGCAAAAGCGTTCGTTCTTATCAATCTCGCGGCGGGCGTCGCCGGGGAAGTGTACAGCACGCTCTCCAAGATGCAGCACGTCGAAATCGTGCACGCCGTTTCGGGTCCCTACGACATGATCGCCGTCGTGGACGGATCGACGTTCAACGAGATCGGCCGGTTCGTCATCGAGAAGATCCAGACGATTCCCGGCGTCCAGAACACGATCACCTGCAACGCGATCTTTCTCGAGAACTGACTTCTCGCGCGGAACCCGGAGCCGTCGTTCCCGCGGGCGCCCGCGATCATCGAGCGGAAGTTCGGCAAGGAGCACCCCGTGAGTCAGAGAACGCGGCTGGTCATTCTGTCGCTCGCCACGCTCGCCATCCTCGCGGCCGGCCTCATCGCTTTCCGCTACGTCCCGGACGACACGTTCATTACGCTCCGCTACGCGCGGAACGTGCTTCGCGGGGAAGGTTTCGTTTTCAACCCCGGCGAGCGCGTGGAGGGCTACTCGAACTTTCTCTGGCTCCTCATCGTCGTCTTCGCGGGAAAGCTCGGATTTCCCCTCGTGGGCGCCGCCCGAACGTTGAGCCTCCTGTTTTCTCTCGGCACGCTCGCGCTCGTCGCGCGCGCGGCGCGGCCGGACGACGCATCCGAAGGAGCGAGCCCGGGCTGGCGGGAGGCCATCGGAACGGTCCTTCCCTCCGCGATGCTCGCCGCATCCCCCCC
>JAPLKY010000184.1 GCA_026387805.1 Candidatus Krumholzibacteriia bacterium | reverse complement strand
GAGAGAGGCACTTCCGTATTCTTCGTGTAGATGTAGATCTCCTTGCGCGCCGGGGTCCCATCGGCGTTGTACGCGGGCGTCGCTACGTGGTGCCTTTCCTCCGACAACGTGTCGTACTTGACCACCACGTCGGCTCCTTCGGCGGAGAAGACCTCGACGAAGAGATCGCAACCCGTCGATTGTTCCCAGTCCGCCAGCGCGTTCCTGCATGAAACCTGGAGATCCATGCCCCGATCCATCTGCGGAGGATTATAGACGGTGATCGGCCAATGATTCCAGCCGACGTACACGGTCGGTCTTCCGATGTAGCCGTCCGTCTTCGTGATTTCCTTGTAGAAGGCGAGAAAACGCCCCTCGTACTGGTCCGGCTGGACGGTGCTGACCAACGTGTAAGCCGGTATCATGTAGAAATCCTTGTCGATCTGCGTCGCCGTTGTGATGGGGGACGAGCAGTTGAAATAGTCGCCCAGATGACCCAGGACGTTCTCGTCCCGCGCGACTACCGAGGTTGTATAGGAAGGTATGTTGCGGATGATATACAGGCCGTCCTCATCGCTCGTATCGCGCTTCGAGCTCGTGAGCACCTCGATTCCCTGAACCGGTTCGCCCGTGGCGGCGTCGATCGTTCGCCCGCCGATGTCGATGCCCCGCACGAGCACCTTGACGTAGTTGCCAATGGGCGACATGTTGAAGAAATCGTCGACGGCCCGCATCCCGACGTAGACGTAGCTCGCCGAGATGAGGTTCTTTATCGTCATCCGCTCCACGGTCCCCGCTTCGGAGGGAACGGGCTCGCCGGGCTTGCCTTCGGCCGTGCTCCAATCGGCCTCGGTCAGGATCGGATACGTCGACGTCTTGACGACGTAGCAGGCCGCCCTTCCCGCGTTGCCGTCGTCTCCCGGCGCCGTCCAGACGAGCGATATCGAGC
The DNA here is from genome assembly GCA_026387805.1 of Candidatus Krumholzibacteriia bacterium. Lineage (GTDB taxonomy): Bacteria > Krumholzibacteriota > Krumholzibacteriia > Krumholzibacteriales > Krumholzibacteriaceae > SSS58A. The sequence continues at coordinate 7,617 of JAPLKY010000184.1, read as the reverse complement.
CATCGATCTCTCCGAACCCTCCGGCGAGGTCGATAATCGGTGCGGGGGCGATCGTATCGGGGAATCCCGCAACGCCGATATCCCAGCGAACCGTATCGCCGTATTGTCCGTCCCACGCCACCGCTGCGACCAGAAAATCCCCGCGTTCCATGAAACGATGGGCAAGGACCGAGGAACCGGACTGGAGGATCGCGCCGTCGAGCAGGTAGAAATACTGGAGGTCCTGCGGGTGATCGTCCTCGGCGGTTATACGGAACTCGAGCGTATCACCAATCGCGCACGCGACGGCCGCCTGCTCGGGAGACAACGACGTGATCCGCGGCGGCTCATTGTCCTTCGAGAGCACGGTAACCTGCCACTCCCGGAACGCCTTCGTCGTGCCGTCCCGCGCCTCGCCGCGGATATCGTAGCGCCCGGGCTTGATCGCGTAGAACTTCGCCGTATCGGCCCGGCTGAGCACGGAATCCCCCGAAACGAACATGTACATGATGTCGTCTCCGTCCGGGTCGACGGCGCCTATGGAGAACACGCACGAATCGGGAGCGGTCAGGGAGAAGAAGGTCTCCTGCGGAGTGTAGGATCGTATCATCGGCGGATTGTTCGGCTCGAGAGGATTGTTCTGGAAGATGCACGACGCGAGAACGGAAAGGGCGAGCACGAGTCCGATTGCGACACATCTCTTCTTCATCATCATCATCCACCTCCTGGCACATCTTACACATATAAGATAAAAAGATTCCGACCGCCGCGAAAGGAAATTGCGGGATTGAAGGAACGATGGCATCGGGAAGAGCGTCCGGCCGTGGTGGGCACGGCGTCCGCCGAGAGGCAATCAGGAGGCGCTTGCCGACTTCGAGGCGCAGGCGAGGTACCGCTCGAGCGCGAGATCGAGCGCCGACACGAAGCTCTCGTCCGACGATACACGGACGTCGAATGAACGGCTCTCGCCGATGGAAACGAGAAAGAGATCCCTGAGCGGCGACACGACGACGCAGAAACCGGCGCCCGGCTCGCGGAGCATTACCTCGAACGGCGCGACCTCGATCTCGAATCGGTCCGAAAGCCGGCACATCTCGCGGCAGAATCTGATGAAGAGACGGCGCGTCGATCGCGATCCGATCCGCTTCCCGACGTCGAACACGCGCATCCCGTCCGAACCGATCCTACCCCTTCGCCGCAAGGCTCACCGCCTCTCTCCGCCTCAGGCTCACGACCTGCAGCAGGCCCGCGGCGAGGTCGTCGAACCACGGATCGGCCGGCGGCATTCGCCGAGCCCACGAGCGGCGCAGATCGTCCGGAAGAACGATCCGCTCGAACGCGACGGTCTCGCGTACGGAATGATCGGCGACAAAGAAACCGGCGGCGCGCGGAAACGCCTCCCGCATTCCCGCCACACAGGCTCCGGTCCCGCCGATTCCCTCGGCGCCGCCGGCGACGATGATCGCATCCGGCGAGCCGTCCTCCGGCGGTCCGCCCCCCGCGAGGACGGCGGAGAGTTCCCGAAGCGCCGAAAGGAAGGGCTCCGCGCTCCGCCCGCGCGGATAGGGGAACGCCGCGACGATCGCCCGGGGCGCCGCGCGGTCCGGCTCCTCTTCGACGCGCCCGCGAAAGGAGGAGACGCTCGCCGAGAACCAGTAGCGAACCGTTCCGTTCCACGAGCCGCTCACGAGGGCGGCGCGATCGAGAGCCGGCGAGAGATGCCCGGCGCTCTCCATGCCGAAGTAGTAGCCGATCGTGGGTAAACTGCCGCAGACCTCGAGGAGCGAGACGCGCATCCCCTGCCGCGCGAAGGCCGCGGCGAGGCCGGCCGCGCAATGGGCGCGGTTCATCGACCTATCGGCGACGGCGAGCCAGATGCACGCCGTGCCGCGCCGGGCCTCGTCCCGAACCGGGCGCGACTGCGAGAGAAAAAGGTGCGAGACGTCGCGCAGCGTTCGGGATGATCGTCTCTCAGGCATGATTTACACGATGAGGAGCGAATTTTCCTGGCCGAATTCGTTGAGCACGGAGTCCGTATTATTCGGATCCTTTATCCAGACGCCGTCCACGATGAATCGATACTCGTACTCGCCGGGTTCGAGATGGAGAACCGTTTTCCAGAAACCGGTCTTCTCGTCCTTTTCCATCCGGATCCCCTCGCGCGACCAGTTGGTGAACTCGCCGGTGAGATAGACGTTCTGCGCATTCGGCGCGTTGAGAATGAAGAGGATTCCCTCCTCGATGCGCCGCGGCCCATGCAGCCGCACCATCCAGTCGTCTATGCTTTCAACCGCGAGCGACGCCGGGACGCCCGCCTCGATCTCCCGGGCAAGCGTCATGAATTCCTCCTGAAATTGCTCGACGTGCTTCATCCGGAAGATCGACAGACCTAGGGAGGAGGCCTCCTTGTAGCGCACCGAATGGCATATTATCGATTTCATGAGAACGCCGCCGTGACTCCGCTCGGCCTCGTCGACGATGGCTCGGCTGAAAGCGGTCCGCCGCTCGATATTGTTCAGGAGCACGTGCACGGCGATCGTATGGCGCGTCTCCCGTTCGAGGAGCTCGAGCGTCTCGCGGAGCTTCTCGAGCCCCTGGATGGAGAAACGGCTCGGATCGACCGGAATGATCACCTCGCCTGAGGCCATGAGCGCGTTGAACGTGAGAAGCCCGATGCTCGGCGGCGAATCGATGATGACGTAGCTGAAATCGGCCGGAATGCGCGCGAGCTTCGACAGGAGGCGCCCTTCGCGGCCCGCCTTGCCCGACAGCTCCTGCTCGATGGCGCTCAGAACGGGAGAGGATGGAATAATGTAGAGATTCTCCTCGACCAGCCGAAGAGCATCCGGCACGTCGACGCGAGGATCCTTGAGCAAATCGTACATCGTCGTCTCGACCTCTTCCGGCGAGACGCCGAGCCCGAGCGACGCGTGCGCCTGGGGATCGAGGTCGATGAGGAGCGTCTTCAGCCCGAGCTCGCGGAACGCTGCGGCAAGGTTTATCGCGACGGTCGTCTTCCCGCACCCGCCCTTCTGGTTTATGATCGATATGATCCGCATTGCCGGTGCCTCCTCCGTATACGGGCCCCGCGCGCGCTCACGGCCGAGCCGGCCGAAGCGATCAAAAAAAGCCGAAACATCCCCCGATGATCCGGCCCGTCTCCCTGCCACGCGATGTACCTGCAAACACAATCATCGAAGCGATTCTCGATTGAGGCGCACCGTGGTGTCAAGATTTTTCTATGAATTCGATGTTGTTTTCCGATGCCGAAGGCTCAGAACATGAGAAGCGCGACGATGAACCCCAGCCCGAGCCCGGCGAAAACCTCGATCCACGTGTGTCCGATGAGCTCGCGGAGAACCTCCGGCTCGACGTGGTGCGAACCCTTGACCTTGAGCCGCTCCACCACCTCGTTCAGAACTCGCGCCTGATGGCCGACCTCCTGCCGGAGACCCGTTGCCTCGAAGATGAAGTAGAGGCTCATGATGAGCGATATGCCGAAGAGAGGAGACGAAACGCCCTGATAATAGGCGACGCCGGTCGTCAGCGTCGTGACGACCGCGGTGTGCGAGCTCGGCATCCCTCCCGTGTCGAGGACGCGAAGCAGGTTCAGCCCGCGTTTCTGCAGGGCGTCGACGAACGGCTTGAGCGCCTGGGCGGCGAAACCGCTCACGATCGCCGCGAGTCCGATCTGATGAACCATGCGAACACCGATCCGTTTCGTTCGGGGCGGGGCGCGACCCGCCTACTTCTTCACTTCCGGTGAAACCCACCAATCCTGGAGATAATGGTACATGCTGATCGCGTCCGGCTTCACGCCCCTGAACCGGACATCGACGACACTGCGTGCCCGCTGCACATTGAGAAAGGTATACGGCTGGTCGTCGTAGATCAATTCCTGCACCCGGTACAAAATCGGTTTCGCCTTCTCGAAATCGAGCATTCCCGTCGCGACCGTATTGAGGCTGTCGACGAGCGGATTACAGTAGTTGACGCGATTGTATCCCTTGGGTCCGCGCGCCTCGCATGACCAGATCGGCGAGAGATCCGCCTTCGTTCCGACCCTCCATGCGGCGACCTGGGAATCGTAGTTCCCCGACTTGACGCGCTCGAGAAAGACGGTCCACTCGAGCGTCACCGGATCCGCCTTGACACCGACCTTGCGAAGCATATCCTGCACCATTACCTGAATGTCGCTGCGAAGCTGGTTGCCGTACTGCGTCAGAAGCTCGAACTCGAAGCGTTTCCCGTTCTTCTCGAGCCAGCCATCGCCGTTAACGTCGCGGAAGCCCTCCTCGGCGAGGATACGGCGTGCTTCCGCCGTGTCATACGGAACCGGCTTGATGTTCGGGTTGTAGGCCCAGATGATCGGCGGGAATGGGCTCGTGCACTCCTGCGCGAATCCGTAGTAGATATTCTCGTTGATGAGCCCGCGATCGATTGCCATCGTGAGCGCGCGACGCACGCGGGGGCTCGCGAAGAGCGGCCGCGCCGAATTCCAGCCGATGTAGTTGTACGTCCGCGTGGGAAAGCTGTAAATCGCGAGCTCCGGATGATTCTTCCGTATGTCGTCCATCTCTCCCGGGGGAACCGCTTCCATGCAGTTGATCTCCCCGCTCTTGAGTTGCGTGAGGAGCGTCACCTGGTCGGGAATGATCTTGAAGATAACCTTTTCGATGTACGGTTTTCCCTTCTCATAGTAGCGTTCGTTGCGCACAAGCGTGAGGGCCTGCCCCTTCTCCCACGAGCCGAGCTTGAAGGGGCCGCTCGTCGGAAGCTGCTCTATCGGGAGCTTTCCGAACGCGGCATGTCCCACGCGGTCGAGAACGTGCTTCGGCATGATCGGCCCGTCATTCGCGTCCATGACCTGATAGGGATACGCGCGGCCGAAATGGTAAACGATCGTGTGATCATCGACGACCGTGACGCTGTCGATATGCTGCTTGAGGTGGCGACCCGCCCAGAGGGTCAACGTGTCCTTCTGCGCGGCGAACGTCGCCTCCACGTCACGCGCGGTCAGGGGCACCCCGTCGCTCCATGAGACGTTCTTCCTCAGATGAAAGGTGAGATCGAGGCGATCCGGAGATAACTCCCACGATTCGGCGATACTCGGCGTGAACGTGAGAAAATCGGGGTTCTCCTCGAGAAGAGACAGGAAGAGGAGATTGTAGACGTCGCGGGCATGGGCGTCCGTCGTCGACATCGGATTGAGCCCCTCGTAGTCGTTGATCTCTCCGACAACGAGCGTCCCGCCCCGTTCGGCCCGGTCCCGCTTCGCGCATCCGGCGCCCGCTGCGAGAAACACGGCGAGCAGCAATATCAGGCCCCGGCGATTCATCGAGTTCTTTCGCACGATCATCACGCTCCCTCGGTGTGAGTGACACCTCCCCGCGCAGTATACGCGCATCGCTCCCGACTGGAAGATAATAGTATCCCCAAAGGTTCGGAAGTTGCAACTGCCGAGAACACGGATATGCGCCCGATTCGCACCCGGACGCATACGCAGGGCTACCGGCAGCAGCAACCTTTTATACACGAAGCGGTTGGAGGATCAAAGGAGGTCCAGGATGAAGTGCGCAAAGATCCGGGCGCTTTGCATTATGCTCGCTTTGGCGGCGCCCCTGTTCGTTTCCGCATGCTCGAGCTCGAGCTCGAGCGATAGCGAGAATCCCGGCGTTCACGATACGACGCCGCCCACGGTCGTCGCTCAATCCCCCGCGGACGGGGCGATTGACGTCACGAGGAGCGGCCCCTACTGGGTCGCGTTCAGCGAACCGATGGACGAGGACGTGTTCCCCGCCGCGGTTTCCTTCACGCCCGGTTCCGTCTACTACGACCTCTCGTGGAGAGGCGATACGCTCGTCGTCACGCCCGGCTCGCTCCTCCAGGGAGGAACGATCCACTCGATCACGATCGCCGGCACCGTCGAAGACGCGAACGGAAACGCTCTGGGCGACGATTTCGCGATTTCCTTCACGACGACCGCGGCCGCCGACGTCACGCCCCCGACGATCGCGAGCACCGTCCCCGCCGGGGACGAAACAGGAGTCCTCGGAACGCAAACGATCGAGATCACGTTCAGCGAAGCGATGAACCATACGGAGACGCAGGAAGCCGTTTCCTCCTCTCCGGAACCCGCCGACGGCTGGGGAGAATGGGAAGGGCTCACCCTGAAGCTTTATCACTCCTCATTCCCGCAGGACAGCCTGATCACGATCACGATCGGCGTCGGGGCGAGCGATCTCACCGGCAACCATCTCGCCGCTCCATATGTTTTCAGCTTCCGGACGCGCCAGGACGAAACGCGGCCGTACCTCGCGAGCGCGTCGCCGGCGAACGGCGCCGTTTCGGTATCGACGGGCCTCTCGCAGATCGTGTTCACGTTCAGCGAAGCCATGGATATGAACTCGTTCGATTTCCCCTATGAGTACATGGACGCACGGGTAAACCAGCTCATCACCTCGGAGCCGACCTTCAGCCCGGATAATACGACGATCACCGTCACGCTGGCGCACGCGCTCGCCCCCGGATGCACCTACTGGGTGAATTTCTTCAACGCGACCGACGCCTCGGGAAACCCGATCGATCCGAATCCGACGCCGTACCAGTTTACCGCAGTGGGAACGGCCACATCCTTTCCCGTGGCGAACGCCGATACGTGGAGCTTCATCCGCGGAGACATCGATGAGGTGACGATGGCAATCGCGAACTACAATCAGGGCACCGGCACCTTCGATCAGACCGTCGAGAACGGCGACGGGCAGACGCAGGAGATAACACACTTCAAGAAGACCTCCACCTTGATCCAGCATCTGGGCCGGGACGAGTATCGCAACGGCATCTACCAGTTCTCTATGATGTGGAATGCCCCCCTCACGTATGTCGAGCTCCCCGTCGAAGATCATCTCGGCGACAGCTGGCCCCTCTCGGCCACCGCCGTTATCGACGATTCGACGACGATGACCCTCATCGGGTCGACCTCGCTCGAGGCGAGCGCCGTCGATCTCGTGAGCGAGGCCCTTCGCGGAACCTTCAAGGACTGCGCCGTTCTCCACCGCGACGCGCTTTTCCGCAGTCGCACGCTCGCCCCTTACTGGCGCCTTTGGCGAATCGGAGGCGGGCGGCTTCTGGGGTCCCGAGTTGAAGCTGGCCGGTTGGGAGGCCATCGTGATGACCGGCCGCGCCGCTGACCCGGTCTATCTGTGGATCCGGGACGACCAGGTCGAGATCCGGGATGCGCGGCACCTGTGGAAGCGTGACCCGGAAGAGGTGCAGGCGACGATCCGCCAGGAGACCACCGAAAAGCTGGCCCGGGTCTTGCAGATCGGACTCGGCGCCGAGAACCTCGTGCGTTTCGGCGCGCTGACCAACGAGCTGCGGCACTTCAACGGCCGGTCCGGTATGGGCGCGGTGATGGGTTCCAAGCAGGTGAAGGCCGTTGCAGTGCGCGGTACAGGTAAATACCTTGAGACCGCATACGAGCCGCAGCCCATCGGCGATCTCGGCAAGCGTCTGGCGAGGGCGGTCAAGGAGCACCCCAGTAGCTGGGATTTGCAGGTCAAAGGCACGCCCGGACTCACGGCGGGATTGAACGCAGCCGGTATCTTGCCGACGCGCAACTTCCACCAGGGCGCGTTC
>JAPLKY010000122.1 GCA_026387805.1 Candidatus Krumholzibacteriia bacterium | reverse complement strand
CGCGCCAGTGCGACCTGCACCGGGTGAGCTCGTACGATCTCCTCGACAAGGACAGGGATTTCCGGGAGATCGACAAGGAAGCGTCCCGGGACAAGGTCGTGCCGCACTGAGACGCGCCGCCCTCGAGCGCCGTCCCATTCGTCAATCGATCGTCGGATAGAGGGGAGGACGCGGAACCGGTTCGCGGGAGATCGCGATCGCGTCCCCGATTGTGCGGGCCGCGATCCGGGCCGTTTCCTCGTCCGAAGCGTGTATCTCGAAGAGAGCGCCGCCGGCAGCAATTTCGTCCCCGCACTTGCCGAGAAGGACGACGCCGACGGACGGATCGATTCTATCCTCCGTTTTGAACCTCCCCCCGCCCATCTCCCGCACCGCTTCGCCGACGGCCCGGGCGTCGACGCGCGCGATGAATCCGCTCGAAGCCGCCGCGAGGGGCACGACGATCTTCGCGCGGGGAAGACCGTACGCGGGCGCGCGGGGATCGAGCCTCCCCCCCTGCGCCGCAACGATTCTCTCGAATCTCTCGAATGCGCGGCCCGATGCAACGGCGCTTCGGGCGAGCGACTCTCCCTCGCGGATCCCGGGGACGAGCCCGGCGAGAAGGAGCATCTCGGCGACCAGCCGCAGCGTCAGGTCCGTAACGTCGGGGGGACCCGCGCCTTCGAGAATGCGGATCCCCTCCGCCGCCTCGAGGGCGTTCCCGACGGCGAGTCCGAGAGGTTCATCCATCGCGGTGATCACGGTCTTCACGGGGACTCCCATCGCGTCCCCGGTCGCCTCGAGCGCCGCGGCGAGCTCACGCGTCGCGCAGGGCATAGAGCATCCGATCGGCCGGGACGATCTCGGCGGTTTGAGCCCCGAAGCAGGCCCCCAGCTCGGCGACCTGCGCTTCGAAGCGGTCCGGCTCGATCGCGGTGCGCATTCCGGGGATCGACTCGAGCTTGTCGAGCGTGCCCCCCCGTCGCTCCGAGCGAGCGTCCCGATAGCATCGGCACGCGGAGCCCGCACGCGGCGGCGATCGGAACGAGCGGAATCGAAACCTTGTCGCCGACGCCCCCCGTGCTGTGCTTGTCGATCACGGCACCGCCCCGGTCGCCGAAGTCGAAGATCCGGCCGCTCTCCATCATGACGCGCGTGAGCGCAACGGTCTCCGCCGCCGTCATGCCATTGATAGCGATCGCCATGAGAAACGCGGCCATCTGGTAATCGCGTACGTCGCCGCGCAGATAGGCGCCGACAAGCCATCGGAGCTCCGTCTCGTCGAGCGGCAGTCCCGACCGCTTCTTCCGGATGAGCTCGTACGCGTTCATCGGGACCGCTTCCATTCCTCCATGATCGCCGCGCTCGCGCTCGTACCGATCCTCGTCGCGCCCGCCTCGATGAGTTCGAGCGCGAAGGCGGCGGTGCGGATGCCGGCGGAGGCCTTGATCCCGAACCCGGGTCCGACTGCCTCGCGCATGATCTCGACGTCCCGGACGCTCGCGCCGGGAGGGCCGAAACCGGTCGATGTCTTGACGAACCGCGCTCCGGCCGCCTTCGCGAGCCGGCACGCCGCCCTCTTCTCCTCGTCGGTGAGAAGCGCCGCCTCGATGATCACCTTCACGATGGCGCGCTCGCGGCACGCCGCCACGACGCCCGCGATGTCCTCCCGCGTGAAATCGAGGGCTCCGGACTTGAGAGCCCCGACATTCATCACCATGTCGATCTCGTGCGCCCCCGCCGCGACGGCGCGGCCGGCTTCGAAGGCCTTGACCGCGGCGTCGACCGCACCGAGCGGAAAACCCGCGATCGAGCAGACCTTGACGTTCGTGCCGGCGAGCTCGCGCGCCACAAGGGGAACATAGTGCGTATTGACGCACGCCGAATAGAAATCGTATTCGATCGCTTCACGCGCGAGACGCACGATGTCGTATTCGGTCGCCTCGGGCTTGAGAAGCGTATGGTCGATCAACCTGTTGAGCTTGAGTCCGTCCACCGATTCCCTCCCTTCGCCGGTCGTTCCATTATCGTTCGAGCGAGTCGAGAAAGCTCGCGCCCGCCGGGCACGCGAGCCCGAAGAACTCCGCGAGCGTCGCGCCGAGGTCGCTGAACGTTTCGCGGGTGCCGAGGTCCTTCCCGCGGCTCGCTCCTCCCGCGAAGCCGGCCAGCACCGGCACGTATTCGCGCGTATGATCCGATCCCCGCATCGTCGGGTCGCACCCGTGGTCGCTCGTGACGGCAAACAGGGTGCCGGGCGCACAGAGCGCCAGGAACCTTCCGAGCCATGCATCGAAACGCTCGAGGCCGCGCGCGTAGCCGACGGCGTCGCGCCGATGCCCCCATTCCGTATCGAACTCGATGAGATTGACGAAGAGGAGCGAGAAGGGCGCTCCGCTTCTCACGATGCGCTCCGCGGCCCGCATCGCCGCGTCGTTTCCGGCCGCCTTGATGACCTTCGTTATGCCGCGCCGCGCGAAGAGATCGTGGATCTTCCCCACGGTCACGACCTCCCGGCCGCTTTCCGCGAGAAGGTCGAGCAGGGTCCGGCGCGGGGGCGGGAGCGAGAAATCCCGCCGTTTCTTCGTTCTCTCGAACCTCCCCGGCGCGCCGGCGAACGGCCGCGCGATGACGCGGGCGACGTGGTGGGGCGGCTTGAGAAGCCTCCGAGCCGTCCAGCAGAGCCGATACAGCTCGCGCACGGGTATCGTCTCTTCATGCGCCGCTATCTGGAAAACGCTGTCCGCGGAGGTATAGACGATGGGCCGTCCCGTGCGGATATGCTCCTCCCCCAGCTCCTCGATGACGGCGGTGCCGGATGCCAGCTTGTTCCCGAGCACGGCGCGGCCGATCCTCTCCTCGAAGGGCCCGATGATCTCGCGGGGAAAGCCGTTCGGATACGTCGGAAAGGGCTCGTCGAGCGGACAGCACATGAGCTCCCAATGCCCCGTCGTGGAATCCTTGCCCGGCGATCGCTCGCCCATGCGTCCCCACGAGGCCGCGGGGCATCGGACCGCGCCGACCCCCTCGATCGGAGCGACGTTGCCGAGCCCGAGCCTCTCGAGGTTTTCGAGCCTCATGCCTCCGACCGCGCGCGCCGCGGAGCCGAGGGAGTTCGCCCCTTCGTCGCCATAGCGCACCGCGTCGGGAAGCGCCCCGACCCCAACGCCATCGATCACTATGGTCACAGCTTGCCGTTTCATGTTGTTTCGCGGTGAAATCCGGATGGCTCCTCGCGAGGCTCTTGCACGCGGAAATGCGCTCGTCCCTAGAGCGCCTCGCGGACGCCGAGGAGCGTCTTCAGGCTCTCGATCCGTCCGCTGCGGATATAGACCCGCGCCACCCGCTTGCTGATGCGGCAGAGAACCTCGTAGTTGAGCGTTTCGTCCCAGCGTGCCACGTCGTCGGCGGTGATCTCCTCGCTCCCCTGGCGGCCGAATATCACGATCTCTTCTCCGACCGCGGCGTCGGCGAACGCGGAGAGATCGAGCATCGTCATGTCCATCGTGACGCGGCCGATGATATTCACGCGCTTCCCCCGGAACAGAACCTGCCCTTTGTTCGACAGGCGATGACTGAGTCCGTGACCGTATCCGACCGGCACGACTCCCACCTTCATGGGGCCGGGCGCGATGTACGTCCTTCCGTAGCTGATGCTCGAGCCCCCCGGCATGTCCCGCACGAGCACGAGCCGCGCCTTGAAGCTCATGACCGGGATGACGTCGATCGAGTCCTTGAGAACGATCGACGGAGCGTGCCCGTATACGAGGAGACCGGGACGGACGAGGTTGAAATGGGACGCCGGGAAATTGAGGATCGCGGCGCTGTTCGCGCTGTGCACGTACCGAAAGGCGACCCCCGACGCGGCGAGCCGGTCCACGATGCCGCTGAAAGCGCCGATCTGCTCCTTCGTGAAATCCACGTCGCTGTCGGACGCGGGGAAATGCGTGAAGATGCCCTCGAGCGCGACGCCGGGGAGCGGCCGCATGCGGGAGATCGTCTCGACGGCGCTCGCCTGCGCGATTCCGGCGCGTCCCATGCCCGTATCGACCTCGACGTGGAGCGTGCAGACGGTCCCCAGGCGGGTCGCGATGCCGGAGACCTTTTCGACGAATTCATACGAGGAAGCGGTGGCGGCGAGACGGTTCTCGAGAACCCCTTCGATCTCCTGGGGAAGAACGGGGCTCAGGATGAGTATCGGAAGCTGGATGCCGGCCTTGCGGAGCTCCCGCCCTTCGTCGAGCGTCGCGACCCCGAGAATATCGACGCCGCATTCCTCGGCGAGCCGGGAGATGCGGACCGCTCCGTGCCCGTAAG
>JAPLKY010000454.1 GCA_026387805.1 Candidatus Krumholzibacteriia bacterium | reverse complement strand
TGCCCGCCCGATTCGGGATAGAAAAAGGTCCGGTCGAGGTACACGGCCTGGAGTTCCTCGGCCGCCGTCTCGCCCACGCCCGCCAATTCTCCTTCGCCCGCCGGCTCGACCTCGCGTACCCGCGACTTGAATTCGACCGTGTACGGGTCGGCGAGATAGCATTGCTCATCGAAATTCATGAACGATTCCTTTCGCGGCGATCATGGCCGGCCGCTCATTTATAGTAGAAGAGCCCGAAGAGCCCGGCGGCGATGATCGGGTAGATCGGATGAACGTCGAGGAAATAGACGACCGCGAAGCACGCGATCGCGATGAGCAGCGCCTCCCACGTGAAGACCGACTTCGGCGCCAGATTCGCGACCGTGACGAGGAGAAGGGCTACGACGACGGGGCGCACCCCTTTCGCCACTCCCTGGATCGCAGGCACGCTGCGATATCTGAAGTAGAAGGTCGCGAGAATCAGGATGAGCACGGTCGAGGGAAAGAGGTGCGCCCCGAGCGCCGCCGCCGCCCCGAACGGGCCACCCACCTTGAGCCCGACGCAGAGCGCCATCTTCGTCGCGATCGGGCCCGGAAGGGCGTTCGCCATCGCGAGCACGTCGATAAACTCCTCCTGCGTGAGCCAGTGATAGTTGGTGACGACCTCCTTCTCCACGAGGGGAATAATGGAGGGGCCCCCGCCGAAGCCGAAGAGGCCGGTCTTGAAGAAGGAGATCATGAGCTGCCCGTAGATTCCCATAGTATGCCCGCAAGCATAGAGGAACCCGCCGGAGCATGTAAATAGTATTGTGCAGGGGCTCCAATCGCAGGGGGCTTCGAATGTAAGGGGCTCCCCCGCGAGCGCTACCGGCGCCCGCGCAGGGCCGGAACGAAGACAAGGAGGAGACAGGCGAGCGCCATCGCGAAATAGACCGCGTCGCCGTGCTTTGTGTAGAACGTCCCGCCGCCCGATCGTTCGGCGGAGCCGTAGATCATTCCCTCGGTGAAGAGCCCGAGACGCTGCTTCACCCGCCCGACCGGATCGACGATCATCGAGACGCCCGTGTAGGCGGCCCTGAACAAGGTGACGCGGTTCTCCACCGCGCGGAGAATCGCCATCTCGGCGTGCTGGACGGGGCCCTGGTTGTTCCCGAACCACCCGTCGTTCGTGATGTTCACGAGAAAATCGGCGCCCCCCTGAACGTAGCGCCTCGTGAAGCCGGAGAAGGTCGACTCGAAGCAGATGAGAACGCCGAACCTCCCGACGCCCGAATCGAATATCGTCTGCTTCGTTCCCGGAATGAAATTCGCCTGCCCGAAGTCGAGCTTGGCGAGCGCCGGGAAATACCGGCTCCATGGCATTTTCTCGCCGAAGGGCAGGAGATTCATCTTGTGGTAGTTGCCCGTGAGCCTGCCGTCCTTCGAGATGAGCGCCGCGGCGTTGTGCGCGATCCACGCGTTGTTCACGACCGTGTGATCGACGTACCCCGTGAGAATATCGATCCCGTCGCCGCGCGCGATCGCCTCGAGGAGCCCGAGGTACTGCGGCGTCGCCTTGAACGAGACGGGAGCGGCCGTCTCGGGGAACAGTATGAGGCCCGCGCCGTGCTCCGCGGCGATCGCGGCGTATTTTTCCATCTGCACGAAGATGCTATCCCTGAAGGACGGTTCGAACTTGAGGCCGAGATCGATATTCGGCTGCATGACGGCCACGGCATCGTTTCCGTTGAGCGCGGTTTTGGTCCCGTCGAAGCGGGCGATCTCATGCGCGCCCCAGGCGAGATGTCCCCCGACGACCGCAACGAACGCCGCCGCCGCGAGAACGCGCGTGCGCGCGCCGCGGCCGAAGAGCGTCCGGGCGGCGCAGAGATTCAGAAGCGCGAGAACGAACGAGAGCCCGAACGATCCATACACGGAGACCCCCTGAATGGCGAGGGGATGGATCGCAATCGCGTTCGCGAGGTTTCCCCACGAGAAGGCGAGCTCGCCGTGCGACCGCGCGTATTCGACGAGCGACCAGAGCGCGGGCGCGGCGATGAGGGCGCGTGTCCCGAAGCGCGAGGCGCAGAACGAAAGCGCGACCGTGAAGAGCGCCGTGTAGCAGGAAAGGTACGCGACGAGGAGCGCGAGCGCGGGGCCCATGATCCACGGCATCGTCACGCCCGACTCCGGAATGAGATCCAGGATCCAGAAAAGGAGCGGAGCGAAAAACGAGAACCCGAAGATGAATCCGAGAACGATCGCGCGCCTGAGCCCCGGCCGGGGCTTCACGAGGTAATACCGCAGGATCGGGACGAGAGCGACCGCCGCGAGGAACCTCGTCGGGAACGGCGGGAAGGAAAGGGCGAGCAGCACTCCGCTCGAGACGCCCGCGGCGAGCTCGTCGCGCCACCGAACGAACCAATTTTCCCTGATCGTCATGCGCCCTCCCCCAACAATTCAGCGCCCTCTCCACGGCCAAATTTCCGCCGGAGTATAGTAAAGGATTGCGGCGCGAACAAGCAGGGATTTGATGCGGATTTGATGCGGCCCCGAGACGGCTTCGATTCGGGTTCAACGCGGATCCGCGCCGCTTCATGCGGACGTGCCGTAGCGTTTCAGCTTCTTCAGGAGCCCCTGCCTCGTTATCCCAAGCTCTTCTGACGCCCTTGTGCGGTTCCCCGCGAACCGGCGGAGCGCGTCCGCGATCATCGCCTTCTCGAGCCTCTGCACGGCTTCGGGCATGCTGCCGCTCCGCCCACCGCCCGCGCCGGTTTCTCCGGCGTCGGATTCCTCGAGATGCGGCGAGAGCATCCGGGGGAGAATGGTCCCCGCGTCGCCGTGGAACGCGACGAGACGCTCGACTTCGTTTCCGAGCTCCCGGACGTTCCCCGGCCATTGATACCTGACGAGCGTCCGTACGGCCGCGGGAGCGATCGAGGGCACGCGGCATCCCGAGCGCTTCGCGCATCGCGCGAGAAAGAAGCTCGCGAGCGGCAGCACGTCCTCCCTGCGGGCGCGCAGCGGCGGAACACACAGCCGCACCCCGGCGATCCGGTAATAGAGATCCTTCCGGAATCTTCCCTTCCTCGCGAGATCGAGGAGATCGCGGTTCGTCGCGAACACGAAGCGCACGTCCACCGGCCGGCGCCTGCTCTCGCCGAGGCGCCTGACCTCCTTCTCCTGAAGGACGCGCAGGAGCGCCGCCTGGAGCGCAAGGGGCCTCTCGCCGAGCTCATCGCGCCAGAAGGTCCCGCCTGCCGCGCTCTCGATGAGACCCGCCCGCTCCCTGCTCGCCCCGGTGAACGCCCCCTCCGCGTGGCCGAAGAGCTCGCTCTGAAGGAGCGAGTGGGGCATCTCGAGCGAGCTTGCGATGACGAGCGGTTTCGCGCGGCGCCGGCTCAGGCCGTGAACGTTGCGCGCGACGACCTCCTTCCCCGTTCCGCTCTCCCCTTCGATGAGGAGAGAGACGTCGCTCGCCGCGACCAAGGCGATCATGCGCTTGAGCTCGATCATGGGAATCGACTCTCCGATGAACGGCGGGTCGAATCGAGGCGTCGCGCCGCATTGATCATCCGGGCGGCGCCCGGGAAGCTCCCCACCGTCGAGAAGCAATTCGAACAGATCGAGAAACGCCGCGGCCTTCGAGACGCGATCGTTGATGAATCCTTCCCCGGTCCCGCCGAAGACGAGATCGATCTCGATATCGAAACCGTTCGCCGAACGCCTCATCCTCCATTCGCGAGGATCGGACGACGCCGAAGCAAAGTCGGGGAGCGGCAGCTGCACGCCGACGCCGCAGCCGGAGCGCCCGACGTAGCTCGACGCCGGCATTCTCTGATCCAGAACGATCACCGCCCGCCCGCCGTCGGTCACGGCGACGCGCATGCGCGCCCGCTCGGCTCCGCAGGACTCGCATAGTATATTGAGAAAGGAGCCCATGATCCGCTTCATGCCGCGGGCAGGGAGGCAAGTTCCGTTCCGCGGCCGGCCGCGAGAAGCGATCTCGCGATTTCGCATGCGGTTGACGCCGCATCGGCGGGTTCCATACCCTCGCCGCGGCGTCACTTTCCCGACAGCATCATTTTCTTGACTTGGCTTCGGCCAACGGACTACTATGCCCCTAATCTCAAAAGGTGTCGACAGTTCGACAGCATACTGGAGGTGCTCGATGAGCGGTGAGTTTAAGCCCTACGTGCCCGACAAGACGGACCTGAAGGAGTTTACCCTCATTCCGTTGATTCTCGGGCTCGTCATGGCGGTCGTTCTCGGCGCGGCGAACGCCTACCTCGGGCTTCGCGCGGGAATGACGATCGCGGCGACGTATCCCGCAGCGGTCATCAGCATGGCGGTTCTGCGCCTCTTCCGCGGCTCAATCCTCGAGGAAAACTTCTGCCGTACCGTCGGATCGATCGGGGAATCGGTGGCGGCGGGAGCGATCTTCACGATCCCGGCGTTCGTCATTCTCGGGCTCTGGGATTTCTCCGCGTTTCATTTCAGCACGTATCTCAAGGCCACCGCGCTGATGGCGGTCGGCGGAACGCTCGGCATCCTCTTCGTCACCGTCCTCCGCCGCGTCCTCGTCGAAGACCGGGACCTCAGGTTCCCCGAATCGGTCGCGGCGGCCGAGATTCACAAGGCGGGCCAGCGCGGCGGTCAGGCGGCTGCCCAGCTCTTCCAGGCGATGGGCGTGGGAGCAGCGATCAAGCTCGCGGGGGACTTCGGCATCTTCCGCGCGAAGAACTACTTCCAGCTGGCGGTCGGCAAGCTGCAAGATGGCTTCGTGCGCCTCGGCCTGAC
>JAPLKY010000100.1 GCA_026387805.1 Candidatus Krumholzibacteriia bacterium | reverse complement strand
TATCGAGCAGAATGATCAATACCACTGTAAGCAAGTATCATACCGTGACGGCGAAAAGGTCGCCCCGAAGGACCGCCAATCACCAGACTCTATTGCTTTTTCGGAAATATTATCACACTATATCAGTATGCGTCGATCCGGTCCCGCAAGGGGGGGCAATCAATTGAGAAAATCTCGGGGGATACATCTCGCGGCGTGTCTCTTCCTCCTTCTCTGCGGATGCTCTTTTCGCCCCGAAGGTTCGCGCGCCGTGGAAGAGGGCGATTTTCTCGAACCCGTCGCGATCGGGGAAAAGCGCGAAGTCTGGCGGGACATCGCCGACCTCAAGGAACGCGTGGAAGCGGATTTCGGAAACGCCGAGCTCCACCGCCAGCTCGCCGTCCTCTACCGGCTCGCCGGTACGCCGCGTTCCCGCCTCCTCTCCTCCGAGGAGATCGACAAGGCTGTCTCCCTCGATCCCCAGAACCCCATCCTCCACGTCGAACGGGGCCTCACGCTCGCCGCGCGCCGATTCGTCGGAGAGGCGGAGGCTTCGTTCACGCGGGCGGCGCAGATCGATCCGCGCTGCTTCGACGCGTGGTTCCAGCTCGGCCGCCTCGAGCAGTACGAGTATTACAAGACCATGTGCTTCGTGGATCGTCTCTCGAAAGCGATCGAGTACTTCGAAAAGGCATTCCGGATCGATAAGAAGAACGAGGAGACGCTCGAAAACCTCGCCTATCTCTACTCATTCCGCCAGATGTACCAGACGGGGCTCAAATACGGCACCCGCGCCGTTCAATACCATCCCAAGAGCGCGGCGGCGCACCTCGTCTGCGGCATGCTCTATACGAGACGCAAGGATTTCGAGAAAGCTCAAAAGGAGTTCTCGAGCGCCTTTCTCCTCATGTCGGAAGAGGAGCGCCATCCCTACGATCACATCGCCCCTCTTCTCCAGAGCGACGAGCGGGACCTCTACCTCAGCTCCTCCGACGTCAAGCAGCAGGACTGGAACCGCAGGTTCTGGATAGAGAACGATCCGACGCCCGCGACCGAGTTGAACGAGCGCATGCTCGAGCATTACGCGCGCGTGACCATCGCCGACCGGGCCTTCTCCGACGAGCGCCGGAACGCGCGCGGATCCGAGACCGACCGCGGCGCGGCGATGATCCGTTTCGGCCTCCCCGACCGGAAGCTCTACGATCTCGGCGGCGGCACATCCGGGGGTTGGATCGTGTGGCAGTATTCTCTGTCGAAGAGCTACTTCAATCTCTACTTCAACGACGAATTCCTGAACGGCGACTACCATTTTCCCATCACCGACTATTACGGGACGGCTTCGCTCAGGATGCTGAACACCATCCCTCAGCGATATGCATATCCGATCGAGTACCGGCCGTTCCCGATAAGTCTCGAGATCGCGGAGCTCCGCGGCGCCGATGAGCGCACGCGGCTCGAGATGTCGGTTGCTCTCCCCGACTCGCTCGGGGGGACTCCGGGCGCCTCATGGGACATCTTCGTTACCTTCTTCGATTCGGAGCGGGATCGCTTTTCGCGCGACCGCATTCCCTTCAAACCCGACAGCCTTCCCGTTATCGCGAAGGGCGGCGGAGTATTCCGCGTCTGCAACTTCTCCATCGAGATGCTCCCCCGCCAGCTCGAATGTACCTGCGTCTTCGAGATCGTAAACGAAAAGGATCATCGCAAGGGCTCGCGAAGGGTCCCGCTCGAGATCCGGGAGATGTACGGCCGCTCGCTCAAGCTGAGCAGCCTCAAATTCACCATTCCGGACGCGGCGGGATCGTGCTCGACGATTCTCGATCCGATCCCTCTGTATCGCAGGAAAGGAACGCTCTGCCTCTCCTACGAGGTTTACAACCTGCAGGTCGACGAGAACGGCCGGTCGCGCTATCGCGTGAGCTATTCGATCCGCAAACCCGATCCGGATGACGAGCAATCCGGCGAAGGGATCCGGAAGACGCTCGCGTACATGTGGTCGAGCGCGAAAGGGAAGAAGGGCAAGGACAAGCCGTACATCGAGAGCAGCATCGAGCAGGGCGCCCGCGCCGGCACCGCGGCCGATAATCTCCAGATCGATATCGGCGCCCTCGAAAAAGGGGTTTACGTTCTTGTACTCGGGGTCGAGGATCTCGCGGCCGGGACGTCGGCGGTCGAAAGCAGGATCTTCACCGTCAGCGAGTGATCGGCGCGATCAGGCTCGCCGACGTGGGCAGCGGATTGGGATCCTTTCCCGGCAGCTTCGTGGTTTTCTCCGGTTCATCGTCCGATTGCATGAGCACAATGACGGCATAGGCGACGATCGCGGTAATGACCGCAAAAACCGCAAGCTGCTTTCCTACTCCGGGTCCCTTCTCCTCCTCAATCTCCACGTCGAATGTCTCGACGGTATCGGCCGCGAACGAGCGCAGGCTCAAAGCGCCGGAGCCCGGCGCGGGAGCCGGGCCGCCCGCCGCCATGAGCGGGCCGCCCGCCGGCATGGGCGGGCCGCTCGCGCGCACCTTTATCGAATCGAATCCCTTCGGCGTGAAAACGTTCTCCGCCGATGCCTGCTGCGCGGAAACGAGCGTCCCGATCACGATCAGAATGAGAACGCTCCTCGCGATTGCCTTTACCTTCATGCTCCCCTCGCTTCTCCCGGCTATCGCCCGGTCCCGTTCCACCGCTCGTACATGACGATCTCTTCCAGCGGCTTTCTCGGCCTCGCCACGCGATCCCCCTTCGGATATCCGAGCGGAGTGAGCGCCACGATCTTCACATCCGAGGGGACCTCGAGAATCGCCCTGACCTCTTCCTCGATGAAGGCTCCGATCCAGCACGTTCCGAGCCCCTCCGCCGATGCGGCGAGCATGAGGTGCTCGAACGATATTCCGATGTCGACGGGGAGGCTGTTCCAGTATCCGCCCATCTTCTGGTACGCGAGATCCTCCCTGCCGCAGGCCGCGATCACGACGGGCGCCTCCGCGATAAAACCCTGCCCCTTGCACGCGGCGACAAGCCTCGCGCGGATATCCGGGTCCCTGATGACGATGAACGTCCACGGCTGGCCGTTCTTGCCCGAGGGCGCGATACGCGCGGCGTCGAGAACCCGTTTCAGCGTATCGTCCGCAACCGGATCGCTCCGGTAGCCCCGCACGCTCGTTCTCGTCCTCATCGCCTCGTACACGTCCATATCGCGACACTCCTTTCGCGCCTGCTCCTATTAATATAATACCGCTGCGATGCGATTACCAGTCAATCGCGAGCTCGCCCCCGTTGCGTATCCTTGCGTACAGAATGCGACGAACGTATACTAACCGGAGGGGGCGTCTCAATCAGAAAGGCGCGCGAAGGCACATGAGAACGCGAGGGGCGAACATTCGATCCGGGGCTCTCGTCATGAAGCAAGGGCACAGAATGCCCCATTCGGTCCAGAGCACCCGGAAGCAATGGACGATTATCATCGCATCCGTCGTCCTTCTTCACGCGGCCTTCCTCTTCCTCTTCAACCCTCAGTATCTCCGGGTTTTCAAAACGGACGTCCCGCCGGGAGAGGAAGGCACCGATCGCTACCCGTTTCTCGACAATCCGCTTCGCGTCCTCTCCCTCTCGGTGGAGTCGCGGCCGGCGGCGGCGGTCACGGAAAAGAAAGCCGCCGAGACCGCGGAATCCGCGGAAGACGCCGCGCGCGTCGAGGCCATCGGCGAGCCCCAATCGGAGATGCTGCCGCTCCGGGGAGGCGGAGGAGGCGGGACGCGGGGATCGCGAAATGCCACGGTCGAGCCGAAGCCGCTCTACATCCCATGGCCGAAGTATCCGGCCGGGATCAAGCAGCTGCCGCAGGGAAGGGTCGAGCTCATGCTCCTGATAAATGAAAAGGGGGAGGTCGATGACGTCAAGGTCACCCGAACACTCCCCCTTGAAGAACTCAATCGAATCGCCGTGGAGGCCGCCCGCCGAATCCGCTTCACTCCGGGAACGGAGCAGGGGATTCGGAAGCCCATGTGGGTCCGGCTCGCAATCGGCTTCCAACCCCGCTAGAACCGCCTCCTACTTGTACATCGACTTGATCGCCGTCCACGACGTTTCGCGCGTGCCGATCCGGCAATCCTGAAGGGTGAGGCTGCACATTCCTTGAACGTAATCATCGGCCCAGTTCGCGGGATCGGGATTATTGAGCGAACCGTTGAAGTATCCATCGCCGCAGTAGCCGGCAAAGAGACCCGTTCCCTTATTCATGACGATCACGTCCCCCGAGTAATCGGCGGACATTCTCTCGTCGATATCGAGAATGCCGTTCGCGTTCCAGTCCGTGAACTGCACGACGACGATGAGTGTTCCGCTCATCATGCCGTTCGGCGTATTATTGATTTCCCACGCCGGCTTGTTCGCGCACGACTGTTCGTCGAACACGATCGTCCAGCTGAAAGTCTCCGGATTGTATGTCGCAAAATTGTTGAAGAGATAGTCCCAGCGGGCCTGCGGATTCGACGGAGGCGGCCAGGTCGAATCGTCGATCCTGATCCACCAATTCGCGCCC
>JAPLKY010000082.1 GCA_026387805.1 Candidatus Krumholzibacteriia bacterium | reverse complement strand
CATCGTCGACGGCCTCAACGCGATCCCGGGCTTCACGTGCCTCAGACCCAAGGGCTCTTTCTACGTATTCCCGAACATCACGGGAACGGGCATGAAATCGAAAGAGCTCGAGGTGCATCTCCTCGAGAAGGCCGGCGTCGCGGGCCTCAGCGGCACGAGCTTCGGGAAATACGGCGAAGGATACCTGCGGTTCTCCTATGCGAACTCTCAGGAGAATATCAAAAAAGCGCTCGAGAAGATCAGGAGCGTTCTGTAAGAAACGGGAGCATAGACCGAATACCCCCTGTTGAGGGCCGGAGCCTTCAACAGGGGACTGTTTTTTAGGGAGGTCATTTCTCGTGCGTGGAATGGACGTCATCGCCCTCGGCGGAAACGCGATCATCCCATCGAACGGAAGCGGGACGATCGAGGCTCAGCGCGAGCTCACGTCGATCTCGATGCGTCAGGTCGCCGAGCTCATCATCTCCGGCCGGAAGGTGATCATCACGCATGGGAACGGTCCCATCGTGGGAAACATCGTCGAGCGGAACGAGGCGGTAAAGGGCCGTATTCCGCCGATGCCTCTCGACGTATGCGGCGCCGATTCGCAGGGCGGGATCGGTTACATGATTCAGCAATCGCTCAGAAACGAGCTGAGCGTTCGAGGAGTCTACCGCGAGGTCGTAACGATCGTGTCGCAGGTCGTCGTTTCGGAAGAGGACGAGGCGTTCGAGCACCCGACGAAGCCCATCGGCCTTTTCTACGGCAAGGAAGAGGCCGACGGCCTTGCCAGGGAAAAGGGGTACCGGATGATCATGGACGCCAACCGGGGATACCGCCGCGTCGTGCCCTCCCCGCGGCCTCTCGAGATCGTCGAGGCCGATATCATCACGAAGCTGTTCAAGCTCGGCGTTGTGGTCATCGCGGTCGGCGGCGGAGGCATCCCGGTCGTGCGGAGCGGGAGCGAACTCGTCGGTATCGAGGCGGTCATCGATAAGGACCGCGCTGCCGCGGTCCTCGGCGAGATGACCCAGGCGGAGCGCCTCGTGATTCTCACGAGCGTTTCCGAGGTGTACGTTCATTTCGGCACGCCGAAGCAGAAAGCGCTCCGCAGGATAAAGCTCGCCGAGATAAAGAAGCTCCATGAGGCGGGCGAGTTTCCGCCGGGAAGCATGGGTCCCAAGATCGAAGCCGCGATCGATTTTCTTGAATTGGGCGGAAAACGGGTCATTATCTCCGATGCTACGATGCTGCTCGACGCCTGCAAGGGGAACGTGGGCACGCATATTCTTCCCGACTGATCGGCGGAGCGTCGTCCCCTGACGCAGGTTCGCTATTGGCGGGCGGAACGATCTTCCGCGTCCGCCCCGGAGGTTTGCGTGCGGTGCGCCCTTTCCTATCACGACGGTTCCCTTGACATCGATCTGGGAGAGCGGCACGGCGTCAAGGTGGCGGGAAACGTGTATCCGGCGCCCCTCTCCGATCCGGAACGTTCCTGCATCGAGGCTCTCGAGAAGCCGATCGGCGCCCCGGCGCTCCGGAAGATCATACCGCGATCCGGGAGCATATCGGTGCTGATCTCCGACCTTACCCGGGGAGGGAACACGGGCGGGATGCTCGCGGGGCTTCTCGGTTTCCTTGAAGCGCACGGAGCGGGGCCCGAGCGGGTCACCGTCGTCGCGGCGCTCGGAATGCACCGCGGATTCCGCCGGGGAGAGCTCGAAGCGCATCTCGGCGCCGATATCGTCCGGCGCTGGAAGGTGCTCGAGCACGATGCGCGCGATGCCGCCTCGCTTCTCGACGTCGGAACGACGAGCGCGGGAACGCCGTGCCTGTTCAACAGGACCGTCGCCGAATCCTCCCTCGTCATCGTCTTCGGAGCGGTTTCGTTCCACTATTTCGCTGGGTACGGGGGCGGGCGGAAGCTCATCCTTCCCGGCGTCGCGGGGGAGAGGACGATCGTTGCGAATCATCGGCTCTCGCTCGGAAGGGACCCCGGCGCGGGGCTTGCGCCCGGCTGTCGCTCCGGCGAGCTCGAAGGCAATCCGGTGCACGAAGATATGCTCGCGGGGGCCCGTCTTCTCGGCGCGCGGACGTTTGCCGTCAACTCGGTGAGCGGCGCCCCGGGGAGCGTGCTGTTCGTGAGCGCGGGGGAGCTCGACGTTTCCCACCGCGCCGCGTGCGATTTCGTATCGGCGCATTTTCGCTTTCCCGTGGACCGGCTCTATCGAGCCGTGCTCGTCTCGGCGGGCGGCTTTCCGAGAGACATCAATCTTCTCCAGAGCCACAAGGCCCTGAGGCACGCCTCGAACGCGCTCGAAGAGGGGGAGCTCCTGCTCGCCGCGGCGGCCTGCCCGGAGGGAATCGGTTCCGATTCGTACTCCGCCGCCTTCGACGATGGAAGACACGCGGTGCCCGATACGGTGAGGAAAAGCTATTCGCTCAATGCGCAGACCGCGATATCGACGTGCGAGCTCACGGCGCGATTTTCGATCTATCTCCGATCGATGCTCGCGGATCCTCTCGTCGCGCGTTTCGGTTTCTGTTCCTGGAAGAGCGGCTTCGAAGAGTATCTCCTGGAAGGAATCGCGGGCGAAGAGATGCTCGTCATCGCGGATGCATCCCGGTTTCTTCCCGTGAAACGGTAGCGACCGCGCGCGAAATCTCTTTTTATCTCGCATCATGCGAGAGTATAATCGAATGCAAGACGGCTCGTCCGGACGCGTCGGCCGCGCGGGCGGGATGGAGGAAATCGGATTCATATGAACGTTCTCGTTATCGGCAGCGGCGGTCGCGAGCACGCGATCGTTTGGAGAATCGCCCAGTCGGCGGCGGTTACGAAGATCTATGCGGCGCCGGGGAACGCGGGCATGGCCGCTCATGCCGAATGCGTCGGCGTCAGTGCGGACGATCTCGACGGGCTCTTGAAGTTCGCGCTCGAAAAGAAGATCGATCTCACCGTCGTCGGCCCGGAGGGCCCCCTCGTCGCGGGAATCGTCGATCTCTTCACTTCGAAGGCCTTGCGGATATTCGGATTCGACAAGAAAGGGGCGCGCCTCGAGGGAAGCAAGGTCTGGGCGAAGGAGTTCATGATCCGGTACGGCATTCCGACGGGGGAGTTCCGCGCTTTCGGCAACGCGGGCTCGGCGCTCAAGGCGATCGATGCGATGGAGGCGCCGTACGTCGTCAAGGCGGACGGGATCGCCGCGGGCAAGGGCGTCATCATCGCGAAAACGGCCCGGGAAGCGCGCTCCGCCATCGAGCTCGTCATGAAGAGC
>JAPLKY010000295.1 GCA_026387805.1 Candidatus Krumholzibacteriia bacterium | reverse complement strand
GCGAATTGAGAAGATCCTGCACTTCTTCCCACGTGAATGCTGGAATGGCATCAGGAGTTGGATAATATCTGATCGGTCCCTCCCAATTCTTATTCTGTTTGATGGAATAAGAATATGTCCAGGTTGCGTGATCCTCATTGGGCCAAATGTTCCAAATCGTCGGATCAGGCGTTGATGTGCGTGAAGTATCATCCGGGCATTGTGGAGCTTGGACGCAATTTTGATCCTTTTCGCTGCATCCGCCGATGGCGAGGAAGATCATAATAGCAGTAGCTGCAAGCTTCATGGCCTTTCTTCTCCATGGATCACTATGCAATCCCAGGGCAAGCGCTTCAACGCCAAATATCATGAGCTTCTTCATACGCTCTCTCCTCTTCTTCTGACAAACGAGTCATCCGCAGGCATCGTGCACTGCGATGCCAACGCCTCAAAATGCTACCGCTCGTATTCTATAGGAGACTCACTTATTCTATCATAGGAAACTCGTTTCTGTGTCAAGATCTGGCGCGGAGCTTTTGCCGGCGCCGGATGGGACAAGATCGAGGCCATTTCGCGCATGAGGGGCCCGGCGGGCGCCTTGGGAACGCCGACGAGCCGGCGTTATCGGGCCACCGCCGACTTCTGAGGGGAAATCACCCGTCCCTGGGAGAATACATGGGCACAGGATGAGGGTCGGTGGCCTCGTCCGGGCACGCTTCGAGCGGCACGGGTGGAACTCTGAAGCCGTGTGCGCGAAGTTCCCGGCTCACCCGAGAGGCGACCGGCAAAGCTGGGGCGGAGCCTGCTAGCGCGGAGGCGGCGTGTCGGTGTGCTTGAACCCGATATGCCGGAGCATCTTGTCGATAACAGCTCCATCAGTGATGAACGAGATGACTCGCACCGTGCCCCCGCAGCGGGGACACAGCAGCGGATCTTCCTGCCGGACCTGCCGAATGAGCTTCGCCCATCGTATGCGCCTGCTTCTGCGCCACTCGCTATCCTCGCCGTCGGAGCGATCGGCCGGGCATGCAGATGTCTCATCTCTGCCGATTGGCACCCTCCGTTGCCTCGAGGCATTCGAGGAGAGGCCGTAATAGTGTACGAGGCGCTTCCGCGTGCATTCTGCCAAGGTGAAAAAGGTATTTGGGATAGCAGCACGGCAAGACCACTGCCGGGGGATAGGCAGCGGACGGCATCTGGTGCAATCAATCGCCAGGGTAGCGATTACACCGCGGGAACCGAGATGAGAGACATTGCAGCATGACACCCGGACTGCAAACGCGGATGGCACCGATAAATAGAGCACCCGACCAGCGGGTGGCGCCCATGGGGCCTCCGCACGGGCACTGCTAGCGGGTGACGCAGGTGGGGCCCCCGCAGGGGGCCCAGCTCGCGAAGCGAGCGAGCACCTGCGGGGTGCAACCTGCGGCAGGACCCGCGTATCTACGCCGCGCGCTTCGTCGCGAGCTCGGCGAGGACCGCCTTGAGGAGCGTCCAGAACTTCTCGACCGACGGCATATTGACACGCTCGTCGGGCGAGTGCGGATGCTCGATCCATGGACCGATGGAGATCATGTCCATGCCGGGGAATTTCTCCCCGATAATGCCGCACTCGAGACCGGCATGGATCGCCTTCATTTTCGGCTCCACGCCGAACTCCCTGAGGTGCACGGCCTTGACGACGGCGAGAAGCTTCGAGTCGAGGTTGGGCTTCCAGCCGGGATACGGATCGTTCTCCTCGACCGAGGCGCCGGCGAGCTCCGCCGTCGAACGAATCCGGTCGCGGAGCGCCCTGAGCGCGCTCGCGACGGAGCTCCTCGTCGAGAGCCCTATCACGACCTCGTGTCCGCCGGTCGATATCGTGGCGAGGTTGTTCGAGGTCTCGACGAGCCCAGGGATGTCGTAGCTCATCGTCTCGACTCCGTGCGGCAGCGCGAGGAGAAGGTTCAGAAGCGACTTCTGGGATTGCCCCTTCATGACGCGGACGAAGGAGCGTTCGGACGGCTCGAGTCTGACGCCGAGATTGACCTCGCGGCGTCCGAGCTCTTCCCCGATCTTGGCCGCCTCGTCGCCGATCACCGTCGACAGATCGTCGACCGCGGTTTCCAGCACCATGAGCTCCGCCTCCGCTTCGCGCGGAATGGCGTTGCGCTTGTTGCCTCCCCTGAGACCGGCGAGGTGCATGGGCTGCATGCGGGATGCCTTCCAGAGACAGCGCGCGAGAATCTTGATCGCGTTGCCCCGCTGCTCGTGGATGTCTATCCCCGAATGCCCGCCCCGAAGCCCCGTTACCCTGAGGATGAATCCCTTCGTTCCGGCGGGGGCGTCGATAAAGTCGACCGGATACTTGAGGGTCGTATCGCCGCCGCCCGAGCAGCCGATATAGACGGCGCCAAGCTCCTCGCTGTCGAGGTTCATCATCATGTTTCCCTTCACGAAGCCCGATTTGAGCTTTCCGGCGCCGGTGAGCCCGACCTCCTCGTCCACCGTGAAGAGGAGATCGAGCGGCCCGTGGACGACGTCCTTGGAATCGATGATCGAAAGGGCCGCGGCGAGCCCGACGCCGTTATCCGAGCCGAGCGTCGTGCCCTTCGCCTTGAGCCATTCCCCCTGGAACTCGAGTTGTATCGGATCCTTGGAGAAATCATGCATGACGTCCGAGTTCTTCTCCCCCACCATATCCATATGTCCCTGAAGCACGACGATCGGCGTGTCCTCGTGGCCGGGCGAGGCGGGAACGCGGATCACGACATTGCCGGTCTTGTCCTTCTCGACTTCGAGCCCCTTCCCCTTCGCGTAGGCGATGAGATACTCGGCGAGCTTCGCCTCCTGCCCCGAGCAGTGAGGAATGCTCCTGATCTTGTCGAAATGTTTCCACAGGTTCTTGGGTTCCAAGCCGCTCAGAGACATCGCGTCGACCTCCTTGAAATTGATTCTTGCGCAAGAATCGTCTATTATAGGGATCTATCGGGAAATGGTCAAGCGCTCATATGCGAAGGAGGCTTCCGTGGTTCACGAAATACCCGTCCGCACACGCTCGCGAAACGAGCTCGTCGATATAACGGGGAGCG
>JAPLKY010000283.1 GCA_026387805.1 Candidatus Krumholzibacteriia bacterium | reverse complement strand
GATCCCCATATGCGTGACGACCGTTTCCTGCCAGTCCACGTAATCGGGGGCGAGATCGAGGGCGAATGGCGTCGTTTGATTGATGCCGTTCTTCCGGACATCGGCGAATCTCCCGTCGCGCATGCGGACGCGCGCGGCGAGGATCGTGAGATCCTGCGTCGCCGCATTGAAAAGAATCCGCGGGTCGCCGTAGCGGTTGATCGCGTTGTCGGTGAAGAGCATGACCGCGCGGTGCCGCCTCTTCGATATATGATTGTCGGAGCCGAGAGTGACGACGAGCGAATCGTACAGCACGACAGCGTCGCTCCCGGGGTAGCGGAGCTGCATCTCCTTCCAGCCGGTTCCCGCGGCGGCGGCCGGAGTGGAACGATCCGGCGCGGGGGAATGGCCCGACGCGGGGGCCACGATCAACGCCGCCGCGATAATCGTTAGAATCGACATTGCCATCGAATGCATCGTGACGTTTCTCATCGCGATCCCCCCTCTCTTTCGAAGATCACCCTGCGGGTGGCGTAATCCCCCGCCTCCTTCAGGATGGCTCGGAACTCGGGATAGTCACCCGCGGGGATCGTCCTCCGCTTCACGAGCACGACCCCCTTGTTCGTGACCGAGGCTCCGGCGACGGTTCGCTCCATGCGATACGCCGCATACTCTCCCGTTTTCGAGGACTCCTTCGCGAGGTCGCGCGGCTTCATTCGGGCGGGGAGAGCGATCGTCTCGTCGATTTCGTAGGCTTGCGTGTTCCAGATGAAGAGCGGGAGCTCGCGCCTCTCGAGATCGATCACCGAAGCGGCCGTGAGGAGCGGCGTCCGGCCGAATCCGAGCTTCCACGCGGGGGAGGCGAAATCGAGCGTCCCTCCCGCGGCGACGGCGTAGCGCGGCACGCGGTACGTCACGTCCAGCGCGAACTGCTTCTTGAAATCGAGCGGATCGCCGATCGCGAACTTCGTCACTTCCACCTCGGGAGAGATCGCGGCGAGCCATCCCTCGACGTAGGCGCGCAGATCGTCGCGCTTGTGCGTGCCGAGCCAGCGACGCATCCGCTGATCCATGTAGTTCGTCCCCTCAAGATGGAGCGTTCCCGCGAGGTTTCCGTCCTTATCGACGGCGCCGCGCGAGACGACCTTGAGCACGTGCTTTTCGGGCGGGGAGTAGGGCGTTATCATGAGCCCCTCCCCCTCGGGAGTCCCGATCACGTAGTTCTGCTCCTGCTCGGCCGAGCTCCAGAGCTCGGTCGAGTAGGGCACCCACGTAGGATCGAGCATCGTGAAGGTGCCGTCCTTGTGGCGCCACGCGACGACCGAGTGGTTGAACTGATCGGCCGGCACCTCCTCGACGCGCGCACCGGCCATCGTGAGCGCGGGCCAGACGTCGTAGCCCGCGGTCCGCATGAGGGTGACGAGCATCCCCGCCTTGTCCTTGCAGACCCCGCAGCGATCGGCGTAGCTCATCGTGCCGGGATGGTGCGTGTAGCCGTCGCCCTTTCCCATCGAGACGCCCGAGTAGCGGATCTCCTGGGCGGACCAGTGCTGAAGCTCCGCTACCTTCTCGACGTCCGTCTTGAGCCCCGCCGTGAGATCCTTCACGAGCCTTCTGATCTCGGCGTTGTCGTTATATATCGTGTCGTGGATCGCGGCGAACCATCTCGATTTCTCCTGCCACGACGAGAGGGTGGCGAGCACGAGCTTCGGGACGATATCGGGCGCCTCGGCGCTCCGCGGCTCCTCCACGAGCGCCGGAACGTCTTCGATCCACCACGAGTAATGCGTTCCCCTGTCGTCGAAGCTCTGCGCCGAGTAGAGGGAGCCGTTGTACACGCGATATCGGATCGGCTTGTCCTTCGGCATGTGAAGATCGTAGTGTTTTATCTTGATCGGATATGAATCCTGGAAATAGACGACGTCGTAGAACGATCCCCGCAT
>JAPLKY010000399.1 GCA_026387805.1 Candidatus Krumholzibacteriia bacterium | reverse complement strand
CCATGCTCGGTTTCGCGCGGGAATTCTCGTTCGCCCGTCCCGATTTCAAGACGTCGGCTCTCGTCCTCATCATCGCGGCCGCGGCGATTCTCCCCGTCGAGGCGCTCTCGAGCGTTTTCGAGCGAATGTGGGCGCCGGATGCCGATTATACCAGCTTCATCCTCTCAATCAAGCCCAAAGGGCCGGCGTCTTTCTTCCTCGTCGCGATCGGCATCGTGCTTGTCGCGGCGCTCGCGGAGGAGCTCCTCTTCCGCGGCTTCATCCAGAGAATCTTCCAGCGCAATATGAGCGGGCCGCTCGCCGTCGTCCTTGCCGGGATTCTCTTTTCCCTGAGCCATTTCAATCCTCCGGTGATCCCGGGAGTCGCCGCTCTCGGCATCCTCTTTGGATACCTCTTCTACCGCACGGACAACCTCTGGTATCCGATCGCGGGGCACGCGATCTACAATCTCGTGACGCTCGTGAGGCTCAACGAAACGACGGAAGAGGAGATCGTCGCGGCGAAAGTCGTCGCTCCCGAGACGGGATGGACGTTTCTCTCGCTCGCCGTGCTCGTATCGGCGCTCTGGCTCCTGCATCGTCTTCACCGGCGAAACGGGCAATAAAAAAGGGGCTCGACGGCCCCTTTCCATAGGTATTTCGATCTCTCTACTTGCTCGAGAACGAAAGCTCTTTCCCGATGCTGATTTCCCCGTTGTCGATTCTGATGTTGAATCCGCACTCCGGATTATTGCATACCCACGCCTTGTAGCGGATGGGCGCACCGTCTCTCCCGTAATCCGACATGGGGAGAAGAATCCCTTTGTTGCACTTCAGGCAGCCTGTAAAATGTTCCGACATATTTCCCCGCGGTTCTTCCCCTGCGAACCGGCTAGTCTCACCTCCATCTCCACAGAAAACCCGACCGTAACCACTGTTCGCGTCTTTTGAAGCTTCCACATACTCCGCATTCTCTGGTATGCTGTCAAGGGAAAAAGGAGTATGGCCGTGCGGCAGCAAAGACACTCGTTTCTCCTCGACCGCATGCTCGGCAAGCTTTGCATCAAGCTGCGGATGCTCGGCATGGACGCGAAGCTCAATCCCGAGGGAGAGGCGGGGCGCTTCCTCGTCAACGCGATGAAGGAAGGGCGAACGGCCGTCACGCGCGCCCGCAGCCAGGGAGATCGCCCCGGACCGAGACCCGTGGTCCTCTCCTCGTCCGATACGGCCGGACAGATCGTCGAGCTCTTCGCCGCGATCGGCGAAGTCCCCCGCTTCGAGCCGTTCACGCGATGCCTGGAATGCAACGAGCTTCTCGTCGAGACGCCGGAGGAAGCCGCGAAGGGGCGCATCCCGCCGAACGTCGAAAAGACGTTCCATCGCTTTCACGGCTGCCCCGCGTGCGGACGGGTCTACTGGGAGGGAAGCCATTTCCAGGCGATGACGGACGAGGTGAAAAGGATCGAAGCGCAACTGAAGAAGCACTGAGGGAGGAATGAATGGAACGAGAACGCTGGGGAACCAAGATCGGTTTGATTCTCGCGCTCGCGGGAAACGCTGTCGGCCTCGGCAACTTTCTGCGATTCCCCGTGCAGGCGGCGGGCAACGGCGGCGGCGCCTTCATGATTCCCTACTTCATCGCGCTCATCCTCGTCGGGATCCCGCTCATGTGGACGGAGCTCTCGATGGGGCGCTTCGGAGGGCACCGGGGGCACGGCACGATGCCGGGGATATTCCAGCTCCTCTGGCGTCATCCCGTCGCGAAGTACCTCGGCGTCCTCGGGCTTCTGCTCCCGATAACGGTCTTCATCTACTACCTGGTCGTCGAGTCGTGGACCCTCGGATTCTCCTTCTTCTCCCTCGTCGGAAAATACAACGGCGCGACGACGCAGGAAGCGATGGGAGGATTTCTGCGGGGGTATCAGGGGATCGCGCGCAACGACTACTTCAACGGCATGTACTGGGCGTACTTCTTCTTCATCGCGACGGCGGCGATCAACTACATCGTGCTGCGGCGCGGCATCCGCGGCGGCATTGAGAAGCTCGCGAACATCGGCATGCCGCTCCTCATTGTCATGGCGATCGCGCTCGTCGTGCGGGTGCTGTCCCTCGGCACCCCCGATCCCTCGAAGCCGGATCAGAGCGTCCTGAACGGCCTCGGCTTCATCTGGAACCCCGATTTCGGAGCGCTGAGAAATCCGAAGGTCTGGCTCGCGGCGGCGGGACAGATATTCTTCACGCTGAGCGTCGGCTTCGGCGCCATACAGGCGTATTCGAGCTATCTGCGGAAGGACGACGATGTCGCGCTTTCGGGAATCGCCACGGTGAGCACGAACGAGTTCTGCGAGGTCATCTGCGGCGGGACGATCGCGATTCCGATCGCGTGCGCGTTCTTCGGCATCGCGGCGACGCAGACGATCGCGCAGGGGAGCTCTTTCAACCTCGCGTTCCAATCGATGCCGATCGTCTTTCAGCACCTGCCCCTGGGAAATATCTTCGGATTCATGTGGTTCTTCCTTCTCTTCATCGCCGGGGTCACGTCCTCCGTGGCGCTGACGCTCCCCGCCGTCACCTTCTTCATGGATGAGCTGGGATGGACCAGGAAGAAGGCGGTCAACGTGATATCGATCTTCACGTTCGCCGCATCCAACCTCGTCATCTTCTTCCTCGTCCACGGATTCATGGACGAGCTCGATTTCTGGGCGGGGACGTTCGGCGTGGTGCTCCTCGCGTTCATCGAGATCGTCGTCTTCTTCTGGGTATTCGGGAAAGACAAGGCGTGGGAGGAGATCACGAGAGGCGCTGAGATCAAGGTGCCGTCCATTTTCAAATTCATCATGAAATACGTCACGCCCCTCTTTCTCGTCGCTATCCTCGCCACCTGGGCGAAGTCCGATCTGATAAAGGTCCTGAGAATGGATGCGGTTTCGCCGGAGAATCGTCCCTACGTGTGGGGAGCGCGGGCTCTTATGCTCGCGATTATCGCGGGCTTCACGATTCTCGTCGCGATCGCCTCGCGGAGGGGCGGATTGTCGAAGGAAAGGAACGTCATATGACGACGAGCGGATATGTTTTCCTCGTCATCGGATGGGGGCTCGTGCTCAGCCTCGTGATCTTCGCGTTGACGAGGCTCTTCGGGCGCAAGAAGGGATGATCGCTCCGTCAGGACGCGGGCGTGAGAGCACCGCTCCGCCGGGGCGCGCGCGGACGAGAATCCGTCCGCTCAAACCTGAACGACGAGCCTGCATTCCTTATCGCCGCGCCTGATGGACGAGAGAAGCGCGACGTCGCAGGGCTTGCCCTGAACCGTTTCGAACATCTCCTTCATCCACCCCCGCGAGCAATTGCAATACGAACGCGGCACCGCTCCCTCGAAGGAGATCAGGTTCGGACAGTAGCATTTGTCGAAGACGAGCGTGACCGCACTGCCCTCGCGGAGCACGTTCCGCTCGCCGATCCAGCCTCGCAGGACCGCGAGGAAGCCTTCGAGATTGCCCTTGTTCTCGATCGCCGCCTTCACGGAGCCTTTTCGCGCGCAGGCGCGGCCGCATTCCTCGAGAACGAGGATCTCCGATTTTTCATCGAGTTTGCCTTCCATGTTCCCGATGGCGTTCACGATCCATTCCTGGGAGAATTGTCTGTCCTTCTCGCACGCGTCGCGCGCCGCCTCCGCCATGGACTCGGCCTCGGACTTGACCGCGGGCTGCGCCTCCGACTGAGCGCGCGCGTCCCCCCCCGCGGCCTCTGGCGCCGCTCCCGCCACGCTTCCCGCCACGGCGAGCACGAACGCGCTCCCCGCCCCCGCCTCGCACGCCTTCTTGATGAAGTCTCTTCTATCCATCGCTGCCTCCTTATGCAATGTCGAGCTTCGCGCCCCGGCGAACGACGAGCCCGTCGCGCACGAGTCCCGGCACGATCGAATGGATCCGCGCGACACGAAACCCCGTCGACTTCACGAGCTCCGCCTCGCTCATCCGGCGTTCCGCGAGGGCACGCACGATGAGCCCCCGCGCCTGTCTGTCCGATCCCTCGAACCGGCTCTGTTTCGCGTGATGCGCGCTCCTCAGGGAAGGATTGCGGCGGCTTTTCTTGAGCATGACGCCGTAATCCATGAGCGCGTAGAACCACCGGCGCGGATTCTTCGCGTCGAGTGTCCGCTCGACGAGCGGCAGGATCTCCGCGTCGGCGACCTTTGTTTCCCCCGGAAAGAACTGGTGAATGAATACCGCACGCACGTTCGTCTCGATGAACGCGCGCGGCTCGTCGAACGCGAAATTCATGATCTCCGCCGCGGTCGCCGGCCCGATTCCCGGAAGGGCTCGGAGATCGTCGGAGCCTCGGGGCAGCCGGCCGCCGAAACGCGAAACGACGATGCGGGCCGTTTCCCTGAGATTGAGGGCCCGCCGGTTGTACCCGAGCCCGCTCCAAGCCCTGATGACGTCCCGAAGCGGGGCGCGGGCAAGGGAAGCGAAATCGGGAAAACGCTCGATGAAGGGCTCGAACTTGCCGGCGACGCGCGCGACCTGCGTCTGCTGGAGCATGAACTCGGAGACGAGGACGCGGTACGGATTCCTCGTCGTCCGCCAGGGAAGATCGCGCCTTCCGTGCGCGCGGTAATGCGCGAGAATCATTTCCCGAAATTCCGCTATCCGTCGGGGAGGGAGCGTTATCATCTCTTGTTCACCCGTTCCCGCACCGCGTCGCTTTCGAGCTCGCGGAGGGCGTCCGCGGCGATCCAGCGCGCGGATCTTGAATCGATCTTCCGTATTCGTTTCGCCGCGGCTATCGCGTCTCGATGCAGCGCGCGATTGCGTTTGCCGATCTGGCGGAGCGCCCAGTTGACCGCCTTCTTCACGAAGTTGCGCTCGTCCGCGGATTCACGCTCGATCAGCGGGAGAAATTTCCTGAATCGTCCGTCGGGAGCCTTCTTGTCGTGCACGGCGAGCGCCGCCATGAGAACGAAGCCCGCGCGCTTCACGAACTCTTCGGGACGCGCGCTCCACGCGACCGCTTTCTCGTATGCAAAAGGCGTTTTGTCGAAGAGATTGCCGCACACGCCGTCGCAGATGTCCCATGAGTCGAAATCCTTCACCCAGCGCTCGAGCTGGGCCTCGGTGACTTCGACGGGATCGTCCACGAGCCCCGCGAGGTTGCGCGCCTCGTGGATGCCCGACGCCCAGAGATCGAGAGCGAGCGCGTGATCGTGGCCGATCTTCTTCGCCATTCCGCGGAGCTGCGGCGCCGAGATTCCGAGAGCGTTCTCCGCACGGATCCCGTATCGCGCCATGCCGACGACGTTCGCGGGATTGGCGAAGGATTCGAGCTCCGCGACGATCGCGCGAAGGCGCTCTCCTTTCCGTTCCTTCGAGCGGGTCATTTCGCCGCCTCCTCCGCGGTCCGGTCGTTCCCGGCTCCGCGGTCCCGTCAATCGCTCAGGTAATACTCCACCGTCGTCACGACGCGCACGTTCTTGCGGTCGGGAGAATTCATGTCGCGGTCGGTGATCGTGAAGAGCCCCTGCGAGGCGCTCCGAATCTTCCCGACCTTGCTCCCCGAGTCCTTCGCGAACTG
>JAPLKY010000410.1 GCA_026387805.1 Candidatus Krumholzibacteriia bacterium | reverse complement strand
CGTTCCGATATCCCTGACGATTCTGAAATAATCGAGGATGCACATCAGCCTCACCGTGCTTCTTCCTATGCGCACTTTCCTGCCGCAGTAGAGCCGGTAATCGGCGATCTTCAGAAACGCGATCACATCGAGCACTCGATGCTTCGTGCTCTGGTTCTTCGATTCGTTCTCGCAGATGAACAGAATCTTCTTCAATGCCGGCCCCTTGCTCGAT
Source organism: Candidatus Krumholzibacteriia bacterium (assembly GCA_026387805.1). Classification (GTDB taxonomy): domain Bacteria; phylum Krumholzibacteriota; class Krumholzibacteriia; order Krumholzibacteriales; family Krumholzibacteriaceae; genus SSS58A. Next base: position 6,093 of record JAPLKY010000410.1, on the reverse strand, counting down.
TCTACGGCTTCGGAGCGGAAGGCAGGATTATCTCTTCGACGAGACCGCACAGAATGTGGCCGAGCGTTATATGGACCTCCTGGATGCGCGCGAAATCGTCATGAGGAACGACGACGGCGAGCTCGGCGCCTTCGGCGAGACGCCCGCCTCCCTTCCCCGAAAAGGCGAAGGCGTGCACGCCGAGCTTGCGGGCGGTCTCGACCGCCCGAATCACGTTCGGCGAGCCGCCGCTCGTCGAGAGCGCGAGAAGGACGTCCCCCCGGCGGGCCATGCTCTCGAGCTGGCGGGAGAATATCTCCTCGAACGAGAAATCGTTGGCGAGAGAAGTGACGACGGAGCTGTTCGTCGTGAGCGCCGAGGCGCTGTATCCGCGCTCCTTGTGCCGAAATCGGCCGACGAGCTCCCCCGCGATGTGCTGCGCGTCGGCGGCGGAACCGCCGTTCCCGCAGGTGAAAACGGTTCGGCCCTCCACGAGGGCCGCCGCGATCGTCTCCGCCATCCGAACGACCTTGACCGCCTCGCCGTCCGGAAACGCCTCGACGAGCCGCGCCAGGGCGCCGAGCTCGGAGCGGATCTGCTTCAGGTAGCTTTCGGTCTTCCCCATGGCAGCCCCTATTGGTTGCTGAGAACGATGATCGAGATGACGACGGTGCCGAGCCGGATCACGCCGCCGACGAAATCGCCGAACAGCTTGTATGCCGATTTCTTCACCACGATGACGTCGCCCCGGTTCACGCGCGCGTCCCGCCCGACGCCTCGCGCGCGCCCATCCGTCGAATAGACGACGACGCGATCCACGCTTCCATCCTTCGTGGGTCCGCCGGCGAGACCGATGTACTGCACGATGCTGAGATCGCCGCTGTACGCAAACTCTCCCGGCAGGTTCACCTCGCCGCCGACGGTGATCTTCGTCGCGATATAAGGAATCGTGAGCGCGTCGCCGCTCTCGAGCGGAAGATCCTTCGACGGCTCGGGAGACAGATTCGCATCGTCGCGCCCGCAACCGTCACGTAACGGCGATTCTTCAAACCGTCGTAGACGCTGATCTCGTCTCTGTCCATGAGCGGCATGCCGAGCTCCGCTTTCGTGATGTTTCTCGCCGTCACTTCGCCGCCGCTCGCGACCCGTTTCAGGAGCATGCTGTCCTCGATCGCCTCAACCGCGAATCCGCCGGCGAGCGCAACGAGGTCGGCGATCGTTTCGCCTTCAACGATCTCGTAGCCGCTCGGTCTATGCACGCGGCCGGCTATGGAAGCGTGCCACCCGGCCGGCGGCACGTGGATGCGATCGCCGCTCCGCAGGAACGGGTTGTTCTTCAGATCGCCCTGCGAGAGAAAGCGGAAAAGATCGACCCGAATGGACTTGCCGCCGCGTTCGAGCGTGATGTTTCGCAGCGAACCGCTGCCCTTGACGCTCCCTGCCTTATCGAGCGCATCGACGACCCGTTCGACGCCCGAAACGGCGACGACGCCGGGAGTCCTGACATCGCCCGTGACGAAAACCCTGAAGAGAGCGGGCTTCTCGAGATAGCAGTAGAGCTCGATATTGCGGAAATACTTCTCGACCCTGGATGCCAGCGCGCGGCGGAATTCGGCGAGCGTGAGACCGTCGGCCCGGATTGGGCCGATCCCGGGAACCAGAACGTCCCCTTCGGGGAGAACGCCGAGAGAGTACGTGCGCGGCTCCGTCCCCATGATCGTCATGACGAGCCGGTCATAGGGCCCGAGAACGAAGCTGTCCGGATCGACCGCTCTCTCGAGAATCGGAAACTCGGAGGCCGGCATCAGGAGCCTCGCCTGCTCCTCCTCCGGCGACTCCTCGGGATCGTTCGTCGGTTTCTCGATCTCGGCGAGCGCTTTGCGCTTCGCATCGATGCTCTGCCCGGCGACGGACGCGGGAGCCACCGCCGTCGATACCACGATCATGAGCAAGGCAATCAGAACGGACGCTGCAAATGATTTCATACCGTCACACCACCGGTTAAATCTCCCCATCGGACGACAGTCTAGCGCGAAACCAGCTTCTTGACAATACCGGGAAGGGCCTCGAATACCTTGCTCTCGCTCGCGAGATCCTTCGTGCCGAGCTGGGCGAGGTGCCTCTTTCCGCCCCCGCCGCCCCCCGCAACGGGCCCGAGCTCCTTCACGAGCGCGTCGGCGCCCACGCCGCGGGCCTCGAGAAGCTCGTCGCTCACCGCGACGACGAACTGCATCTTCTCGTTCAGCTCGGCGGATAGCACGGCGATCCCATCCCTGATCTTTCCCCGAAACACGTCTGCCTGGTTCCGGAGGGCTCCGATATCGTTCACGGCGAGCCGTCCGGAAGCGACGAGAATCCCCTCGACGCGAACCGCGCTCTTGATGATCCGATCGAGCTCCTGTGCCGCCTCTCCGCTCTCCGCGCGCTTGAGCTCCTTGCGGACCGAGTCCATCTCCGCGAGGAGCGCGCGGACGCGCCCGCCCGCCTCGCCGCGCGAGACCCTGAGCATCTCGGCGAGCTCGTCGGTCTGACCGATGATCCAGTGCACGTGCTCGAGGGCGCCCGTGCCCGTCAAGGCCTCGATTCTGCGCACACCGGCCGCGACCCCGCTCTCCGAGGAGAGCAGGAACAAGCCGATCTGCCCCGTATTGAAGAGATGGGTCCCGCCGCAGAGCTCGGCCGACACGTCGTCGATCCGCACGACGCGGACCTCCGCGCCGTACTTCTCTCCGAAGAGGGCCGTGGCCCCCTTGTCGACCGCTTCCTGATAATTCATCAATTCCGTGCGGACTTCCATGCAATCGCGAATCCAGCCGTTCACGCGATCCTCGATCTTCCTGAGCGCATCTCGCGGAATGGCTTGGAAATGGTTGAAATCGAACCGGAGACGCTCCCCGTCGACGAGGGAACCCGCCTGCGCGACGTGGCGCCCGACGATCTCGCGGAGCGCCGCGTGGAGGAGATGCGTCGCCGTATGATTCCGCGCGATCGCGAGCCTCCGCTCGTCGTCCACCTGCACGCGCACGTGCTGAGCATTGAGAAGTCTGTGTCTCGCGTCCTCTTCGCGCCAGGGGGATTCGACGAGGTGCACGATTTCACCGCCGCGCCTGAAGACGTCCCGGATCGCGAGGCGATTTCCGGCGAGCTCGATCCACCCCTCGTCGGCAACCTGCCCGCCGGACGTCGCGTAGAAGGGCGTTTCATCCAGGATGAGCTCGAGAGCGAATCCCCCGGACCCGCTCCATTCGAGATCGTCGCGCGAAGAGCGCTCGATGAGCCGCCAGCTCCGCACGAGCGCCTCGCCGCCGAGACTCTCGTATCCGGTGAATTCGGAGCTCTTCCCCTGGGTGATCTCGTTCATCGAAACAATGCTCTGCCCCTCGCCCGCGAAGGAGCTTCCTTCCTGCGCGCGGCGGCGCTGCTCTTCCATGGCCGCATCGAAGCCCTTTTCGTCGACATCGAGGCCCTCGGCGGCCGCGAGCGCCTTCGTGAGATCGAGCGGAAAACCGTACGTATCGTGGAGAAGAAACGCCTTCTCGCCGTCGAGCACCTTGGCGCCCGAATCCTTCACGTCCTGCGCGATCGAGATGAAGCGCACCTTCCCGTCCGCGAGCGTTCTGAAGAAGCTCTCCTCTTCGCCGCGGATAATCGCCGCGACCTCCGCACGCCGCTCCTCGAGCTCCGGGTAATCCTCTTTCATCGTCGCGACGACGACGTCGACGAGCCGGTGGAGAAACGGCTCGATGATGCCGTACGAGTAGAATTTCGTGAGGGCGCGGCGCAGCAGGCGCCGGAGCAGATAGCCGCGGCCCTCGTTCGACGGGTAGATCCCCTCCGCGATCGTGAAGGTGAGCGCCCGCGCGTGGTCGGCGACCATGTTGATTCCCATGCGGTCCTCGAACGTTATCGGTATCCCCTCGGGAACCATGTCGAGGAGCGCCTCCACGATTCCGTGGAACAGATCGGTGTGAAAATTATCGGCTTCTCGAGAGGCTGATACACGCCTTTCTCGTCGAAGAAGAACTGCGGGAAGACGAGATTCCAGAACTCGAGATACCGGTCGCAGTCGCAGCCCGTCGCGCACGTGGGCTTGCCGCAGCCCCGCTCCGGGCCGCTGTCGTAATAGATCTCCGAGCACGGCCCGCAGATGCCGGTCTTCCCGACGGGGCCCCAGAAGTTGTCCTTCCGCCCGAGCCGCACGATCTTCGAGGCGGGGATGCCGATCTCGCGATTCCAGATCGCGTACGCCTCGTCGTCGTCCTCGAAGACGCTCACGGAGAGCTTGTCGGGCGGGAGATGCAGACGCTGGATGACGAACTCCCACGCCCACTCGATCGCCTCGCGCTTGAAATAGTCGCCGAAGCTGAAGTTCCCGAGCATCTCGAAGAAGGTGTGATGGCGAAGCGTTTTGCCGACGCTCTCGAGATCGCCCGCGCGCAGGCACTTCTGCACGCTCGTCGCTCTCGCGTAGGGGAGATTCACCGGGTGCTGGTAGAGCTCCTTGAACTGCACCATTCCCGCGGAGGTGAAAAGCAGCGTCGGGTCCCCCTTGGGGACGAGCGGAGCGCTCGGGACCTCGGTGTGTCCGCGCGCGAGAAAGAATTCGATGAACTCGCGCCGTATCCTATGTGCCGGCCACGTGCTACTCGTCATTCTCTTCTCCCGGAAAGGTTCCCTTCAGTATCTTCGAGCAAATCGCGCTCACGATGTTCTCGCTGAAACCCCGGCGCGCGAGAAATCCGTGCACGCGCCTCACCGCCTGCTCGCGGCTCTTCGCGCCTCGGAGCTTCTTTCGGGCGAGCGCCTCGGCGAGCTCCCGCTCGCGCTCCGGCGGAAGGGCCTCGCGGATTTCCTCCTCGATGATCTCCTCGCTCACGCCCGCCTTGCGGAGCTTTCTCCGCGCGAGGTGCGGCCCGCCCGGTCTGTGCCTCGCCGCAAACCGCATGAAACCTGCTGCGAGGCGCCTGTCGTCGAGATAACCCTGACGCCGGAGGGTCTCGACGATATCGGCGACCACCTCCGGCGTCCGTATTCCTTCCGTCCCGAGAGCGGCGCGAATCTCGTGCTCCGTCCGGTCGCGCCCGGCGAGGAGCCGGTACGCGAGCGCGAGTCCCGCGGTTCGCGCGGCCGGGCCGCCGAGCGTTTCGAGCGCCTCGCCGTCGAGCTCCGCGCCGGTCTTGAGAAACTGCGCGGTCGACGGATCCTTCAGCACGAGGAAGCTCGACCCGCGCGCCGTCGTTACCGTATAGAGCTTTCCCCAGCGCCTGCGCACGCTCTCGACGCTATCGGCGCCGGGGACGCCGTTCGCGCCGTGACCACCCGCGCTCTTCGAATCATTTGCCACTTTCGGGCTTCGTTCCCGCCGACGGCATCGGCAGCGCGTAGTGTGCGCGAACGCTCTCTTCTATCTTCCGGCGAATGTCCTTGTTTTCCTTGAGGAACATTCGCGCGTTGTCCTTGCCCTGCCCGATCCGCTCTTCGCCGAACGAGTACCAGCTCCCCGTCTTCGTGACGATGTTGGAGGCGACGCCGAGCTCGATGAGGTCCCCCTCGAAGCTGATACCTTCGCCGAACAGGATCTCGAACTCGGCCTGACGGAAGGGCGGCGCCACCTTGTTCTTCACGACCTTGACGCGCGTCTGGTTCCCGATCACCGTGTCGCCGTCCGTGATCTGCCCGGTTCTCCTGATGTCGAGGCGGATCGTCGCGTAGAACTTGAGCGCGTTCCCGCCGGTCGTCGTCTCGGGATTCCCGTAGAGGACCCCGATCTTCATGCGAATCTGGTTCGTGAATATCAGGCACGTTTTCGATTTCGACACGGCGCCGGCGAGCTTGCGAAGCGCCTGCGACATGAGGCGCGCCTGGAGCCCGACGTGCGAATCCCCCATCTCCCCTTCGATCTCCGCGGCGGGAACAAGCGCGGCGACGGAATCGACCACGACGATGTCGATGGCGCTCGAGCGGATGAGGACCTCGGCGATGTCGAGCGCCTGCTCCCCCGTATCGGGATGCGAGATGAGAATGTTGTCGACGTCGACGCCGATCTTGAGGGCGTAGCCCAGGTCGAGCGCATGATCCGCGTCGATGAACGCTGCCACGCCGCCGAGCCGCTGC
>JAPLKY010000441.1 GCA_026387805.1 Candidatus Krumholzibacteriia bacterium | reverse complement strand
CCCCGGCCCCTCCTCCCGAGGACCTGTTCAGACAGATCTACCTCGATTTCAGCCGCCGCGAGTATCAGCTCGCGCTCGAGGAATCCGAGTCGTTTCTCGCCGAGTACCCGGACGATCCGCTCGGCGAGGAGGTGCTGTTCGTCAGGGGACAGTGCCTGATGGAACAGAGCAGGTATGCCGACGCGCTGAAGGTGTTCTCGACGATACTCCAGCGGTACCCCGGGGGAAAACGCGTTCCGGGCGCCCTGCTCCGGATGGCCGTCTCGTACGATGCCATGGGCCAGAAGGAGCTTGCCGCCGGGGTCGTGAGACGTCTTCTCAAGGAACATCCGAACAGCGAGGAGGCGAAGGCGGCCGCGGAGCGGTTTTCCGCCATACTCAAGGAATGACGTCGCGAGGCGCGCTGCGCCGCGTCGCGATTTCCCGCATGGCGACGAATCGTTCGCGCACCGGTCATGAGCGGCACGATGACTATCGGTGAACACCTTCCATTGATCCTCTCGCTCGTTGTTCTCCTGCTCTTTTCGGCGTTCTTCTCCGCTTCGGAGACCGCGTACTTCTCGATCTCTCGCTCGGCCGCCGCGGAGATGGAGAAAGGGAAGAGGCGCGAGCGGATGGCCGCGCGCATTCTTCGCGATCCCCGCATGCTCCTCGTCACGATCCTCTTCGGCAATCTCCTCGTGAACATCGCGGCGACGAGCGCCGTCACGGCCCTTGCGATCACGCTCTACGGCGATCGCGGGATCGGGATCGCCGTCGCGGTCATGACCGTCCTGATCCTCATCTTCGGAGAGATATCTCCAAAGAGTCTCGCCATGAAGAGGGCCGTGCCCTTCGCCCTCTTCGCGGCGCATATCCTCAAGGCGCTCATGATCGTTTTCACCCCCGTGCGCGTCGTTCTCGGCGCGATCGCCGACTACACGGTCGAGGGATCGAGAAAGATACTCGGCGAGAGCCGCGTGGCGTACGGCGCCCGCGAACTCGCCACGGCCGTCGAGCTCGGGCACCGGGAGGGGCTGTTCGGCGAGTTCGAGAAGGAAGTGCTCACGAACCTCTTCCTGTTCAGCGAAATAACGGCACGGGAAGTACAGACGCCCCGTCACGAGGTGTTTGCGCTCGACGTCGGCACGCCGCTCAACGAGGCGATCGCCCGGGTCAAGGCGAGAGGTTTCAGCCGAGTTCCGCTCTACGCGGGAACGTCCGATTCGATCATCGGCGTTCTTTTCGCGAAGGACCTGCTCCGGTTCTCGCGCGACGATAGAATCAATCTCGCGGACATTCTCCGGCGCCCCGCCTTCGTTCCGGAAACCAAGCGGATCCGCGATCTCTTCGGCGAGCTCATCATGTCCCATCAGCATCTCTTTTTCGTCGTCGACGAGCATGGTTCCTACACGGGGATTCTCACGCTCGAAGACATACTCGAGGAGATATTCGGCGAGATTCGCAACCGGCGCGAGCCGCGCGTCGCGGACTACCACCGGCTCGACGCGAATAGCGTCGTCGTCGAGGGAACGATGAACCTGCGCGAAGTCGCGGAGATTCTCGACGTCTCGTTCGACTCATGGGAAGTCGAAACGATCGCCGGCTACCTCATCGAGAAAGTCGGCAAGATACCGCGAGAAGGAGAGGCCTTCACGATACACGGCGTTCGCTTCCTCGTCATCTCGTCGGAACCCGTCCGCGTGAACAAGATCAAGCTGGAACGCCTGCCGGATGAGGAGGAACGCTGATGGATCCCTTTTTCGCGATCCTCGTCATCATCGCCACCGTGCTTCTCGCCGCGTTCGCGGCCGGCTCCGAGACCGCGGTCGTCTCGTGCAGCAAAGTGCGGCTTCATGCGCGGGCGAAGGCGGGTCACTGGCGGGCCCGAATCCTCGAACGGCTCATCAATTCGCCGGAGCATTTCTTCTCCGTCGTCCTCGTCGCCACGAATCTCGCCGTCATCGTCTGCACGGCCGTGGCCACCGATCTCGCCGTCGCGGCGTTCGGGAGCTCGGGGGCAGCCGTCGCGACGGCCGTTATGGTGCCCATCATCCTCGTTTTCGGCGAGGTTATTCCGAAATCGGTGTTTCTCTATCACGCGGACCGGGTCTCCGCCGCGGTCGCGCCGTTCCTGCAGCTGCTCGCGTATGTCCTCTGGCCGCTCGTCATGCCGGCGACCCTCCTCGTGCGGGGGCTTCTCAAGGCGCTCGGGGCGGGAGGACAGCGCTTCAGCATTCTCTCGACGCGAGAGGAGCTCGTCTATCTCTACCGCATGGGAAAGAAGGACAGCGCGCTCGAGCGCGGAGAGCGTCTCGTCATCGATCGGGTGTTTCGATTCGAGAGCGTCCGTGCGCGGGATCTCATGATCCCGATGGAGCGCGTCGTTTCGATCCCCCTCACCGCCTCGGTCGACGAAGTGGTCGCGGTAGCGAACCGGCATACCTATTCCCGGTTTCCCATCGTTTCCTCGGAGGATGGACGCGTCGTCGGGATCGTCTCGCTCTTCGATCTCCTCGGCCTCGACGGAGGAGAGAAACTCACGTCCGTCATGCACAAACCGCGTTTCGCGAAGGAGAACGAATTGGCGGAGCGGCTCTTCGTCGCGATGAAGGACGAGCCGATGCACATGGCGGTCGTCGTGGGCGATCGCGGGGAGATGCGCGGAATCGTGACGCTCGAGAACATTCTGCAGAATATCATCGGGGATATCTATAACGAATACCAGGCCGCGCCGTTCAAGGAACGCTAGGGAGGCTCCCGAAGGGACGCTCGGTTATGGAGAGATTGAGCAGCGGCGAATCGCCTCTTTCCTATCCCCTTCCGATACCGCTCGGCGCGCGGCGCATGGCGATCCTGGCGGACGGATGCTTCTCGGCGCTCGGGGCGAAGACCGCCGTATGCCTCGTACGATATGCCGCCGGCGAAGTCGTCGCCGTGATCGACGCGAGCCGGGCGCCTTCGACGGCGGGGGAGACGATCGGATTCGGCGGTTCGATCCCGGTCGTCGCCTCTCTGAAGGAGGCGCTCGCGTTCGGGCCGAACACGCTCGTCTTCGGCACGGCGCCGCGGGGGGGAATGATCGCTCGCGCCGATCGCGCGGTCGCCGTCGAGGCGATCCGAAACGGTCTCCACGTCATGAACGGGATGCACGAGTTCCTGGGCGACGACGAAGATCTCGCCGCTCTCGCGGCCGAGAAGGGAGTCGTGCTCTGGGATGCGCGCCGCCCTCCGAAGGGCCTCGGCGTCGCGTCGGGGAAGGGGTGCGCCCCCTGCCCCGTGGTCTTCACCGTCGGTTCCGACTGCAACACGGGAAAAATGACCGCGGGGATGGAGATCCATCGCGCGCTTCTCCGCGACGGCGTTCGTTCGGGATTCGCGGCATCGGGCCAGACGGGCATCATGATCATGGGGACGGGAATCCCGGTCGACCGGGTCATCGCCGATTTTATCGGCGGCGCGACGGAACGCCTTGTCCGCGAGACGGCTCCCGGAAACGACGTCGTGATCCTCGAGGGGCAGGGTTCCATTCTGCATCCGGGCTATGCGGGGGTGGTCTTCGGGATGATCGCGGGTGTGCTCCCGCGCGCCTACGTGCTCTGTCACCAGCCGACGAGGGAGACGGTCCGAGGCTACACGGTGCCCATTCCGCCGCTCGCGGAGCTCGCCTCGCTCTACGAGGGGGCGATTTCCGGCATTCGACGGATCCCGGTCATCGGGATCGCGCTCAATACGTTCGATCTCGACGACGAAGGCGCGCGCCGCGCGGTCGAGGCGGCCGAACGAGAAACGGGGCGCCCCGTCACGGACCCCGTGCGCTTCGGAGCGGGCGTCCTCGCGCGCGCGATCAGGGGATTTCTCTCAATCTAGGGCAGCCGAAGCGAGCAGCTCTCATCCTTGCAGATCCGGAAGAAATTGCAGAACCGGCACAGTCCGTTCTCAACAACGGGAAAGTTCCCGTACGGCAGCGCTTCGTTGCGTGCCGCGTCACGGCCGGCG
>JAPLKY010000459.1 GCA_026387805.1 Candidatus Krumholzibacteriia bacterium | reverse complement strand
AAGGGTCTGTATGTCGCGCTCGTCACGCCGTTCAACAAGAAGGACGGCGGGCTCAACGAGGCGAAGCTGCGCGAGCTCGTGCAGTTTCACATCAAGGCGGGAACGGACGGGCTCGTGCCGTGCGCGACGACGAGCGAGAATCCCACCTACACGTGGGAGGAGCATTTCAGGATCGTCGAGATCGCGGTCGAAGAAGCGAAGGGCAAAATAAAGATCTGCGCGGGCTGCGGCACGAACGCGACGGCGAAGTCGATCGACAACGTCAAGAAGGCGCGCGATCTCGGCGCCGACGCCGCGATGGTCGTGACCCCGTACTACAACAAGCCGACGCAGGAAGGCCTGTACGCGCACTTCACGAAAATCGCGGACGAAGGGGGCCTCCCCCTCATGCTCTACAACGTGCCGGGGCGCACGGGTCTCAACATGCTTCCGAAGACGGTGCAGCGCCTCGCCGCGCACGAGCGCATCGCCGCGATCAAGGAAGCGAGCGGCTCGCTCGAGCAGATGTGCGAGATCATCCTTCTCTGCGGAGATACAATCACGCTCATGTCCGGGGACGACGGGATCACGCTTCCGATCCTCTCCGTCGGCGGCAAGGGCATCGTGAGCGTCGTCGGGAACATCGTGCCGAGAGAGATGCTCGCGATGATCGCCGCCTTCGAGAAGGGGAACCTCGCCGAAGCGCGGAAGCTGCACTACAAGCTCTTCCCGCTCTGCAAGGCGATGTTCATCTAGACGAATCCGACGCCCGTCAAGGAAGCGATGAATATGCTCGGCATGGATGTCGGCGACGTGCGGCTTCCGCTCGTGGGTCTCCTTCCGGAGAACCGCGAGAAGCTCCGCAAGGCGCTCGTCGATTTCGGGCTCAAGGTAACGAAATAGGTGCCGTCAATGATAAAGGTCGTCGTATGCGGGGCGCTCGGAAAGATGGGGCGCACCGTCATCGATGAGATCGCGGGCGAAGCCGGCCTCTCGCTCGCCGGCGCGATCGAGGCCGCGGGAAACCCGGGCCTCGGAACGAAGCTCGCCGGCGTCGAGGTGACCGCCGACCTCGAGAATGCGCTCGGCGCCTGTGACGTCGTCGTCGATTTCACGAATCCGAAGGCCGCGCTCGAGCACATCGCGCAGAGCGCGGCGGCGGGTAGGGCGGCGATCGTCGGCACGACCGGTTTCACGGCCGATGAGCTCGCGATCGCGAGAAGAGCAGCCGAGAGGATCCCGCTCATCATCAGCCCGAATATGTCCGCCGGGATCAACCTCATGTTCAAGATCGTCGAGAACGCGGCGCGCGCGCTCGCCGATTTCGACGCCGAGATCGTCGAGATTCATCACAACAAGAAGAAGGACAGCCCGAGCGGGACGGCGGCGAAGCTCGCAGAGGCGATCGCGAAGGCGCGGCCAGGCTCCGCCGTGGTCCACGGACGCGAAGGGCTCGTCGGCGCGCGGAAGAGCGGCGAGATCGGCATGCATTCGCTCCGCGGCGGGGACGTCGTCGGCGAGCATACGGTGATCTTCGCGGGCGAGGGAGAGCGGTTCGAGCTCACGCACCGGGCGCACTCGCGCCGCACACTCGCGCGCGGCACCATCAGGGCGATTCGTTTTATCCACGGAAAGAAGCCCGGCTTGTACACGATGGCCGACGTGCTCCATCTCGCGTGAAACCGGAATGAGCGCTCGAACAACGGCGCGACGCGGGGCTCGTGGGTCGCGCCGGCGCCGGGACGGCATGAGGTAACGCATGGCGCGTCGTCACCGTCCGACGAAAGACCCCTACGACAAACGAGTGGCCGTCATCGGCGGCACCTTCTCGGGCAACAAGGGCGCAGCCGGGATGCTCGAGAGCGTCATCGTCAACCTTGGCCGCCGGCTGCCGGGCCGCATTCGATTCGACGTTCTCTCGGTCTATCCGAGGCGGGACCGGGGGCGGGCTCTGCCGGACAACGTCCGCGTGGTGCCGGCTCCTCCGCTCATGCTCATCGGCGTTCTCCCTCCCGTTTCTCTCCTCTACGGTATCCTCGGCGCGATGCGCCTGCCCCGGCGGTTTCTCCTCGCATTCAGGCCGCTTCGCGCCATCGTCGAGGCGGACGTGCTCCTCGACGTCTCGGGGATATCCTACGTCGACGGCCGCTCGGCGGCGCTCCTCTACAACGTCGCATGCAATCTGCCGGCGATTCTCGTCGGAACGCCGCTCGTGAAGCTGTCGCAGGCTCTCGGACCTTTCCGGAACCCCACCAACAGAGCGGCGGCCCGCCTCATTCTGCCGCGCGCGAGGCGCATCTACGCCCGGGGGAAGGCGACGGAAGAACACCTCGCCTCCCTCGGGCTCGCGAACGCCGCGGCGGCGGCGGATCTCGCGTTCGCGCTCAACGAACACGAGCCGCTTCCGCCTCTGCCCGACGGCTTGGCCCGGATCTTCCGGCCCGGCGAGCTCATCGTGGGAGTGTGCCCGAGCGAGGTTCTCTCGCGCTCCTGCGCGCGTCGCGGCATCGATCTCGTCGGCGCGCTCGCCGGCGCCCTCGATTC
>JAPLKY010000009.1 GCA_026387805.1 Candidatus Krumholzibacteriia bacterium | reverse complement strand
CCGGGGAGAGCGTCTCCGTGACGACGACGCTGTCGAGAGCCGTCTCCTCCGTCACGTTCTCGACGGTGGCGATGAAGCTCAGAACGTCTCCGACGAGCGCGGTCGGCTCGCGGATCGACTGTTCGATCGAAACGATCGGGATGCTCGCTTTGACGAGCACGTCCTCGACGCGGTCGCTCGATTCGCCGAAGAATATCGAAGCGGCTTCGACGGCGAACGCGAGCTGCCTTCCCGCGAATCTCCTGAAACCTTCGCCCGTCGATTGCAACCGCAGGCCGACGATCGCCGAGCGCCCGCTCGGGATCGTGCCGACCGCCGCGCGGTAGTCCGATTCGCGCGGAAGCGGCGAACCGGCGGAATCGACGAAATCGATCTCCCATTCGGCCGGAATGACCGACGAATCGGCAAGGGAAACTCGCACGCTGTCCGCGAAGTTGCCGTCATTCAGAATCTCGTGCCAGAGCGTATACGAATCCCGGCTTCCATCGACGTGCGCGATGACCCGGTCGTCGGCGCTCCCCGTCACGGCCCGCGGATTTTCCCGGGGACCGATCGCGAGCGAGCTCACGCGCCCGACGCGCACGGTGACCTCGTTCGATTCGAGCCGATACGGGAGCCCGTCCCCCGCCTCGTAATCGGCGGTGGCGGTTTCTCGCAGATCCCCCGTCGCCCTTCCGTCCCTCACGCGCACGCGGAACGACAGGTCGCCCTCCGCGCCGGGAGCGAGATCGCCGGCCAGAAGACGAACGCCTTTGATGCGATCGACGGGAGGCGCGATCTCGACCCAGCCCGACGTCCCCGCGTCGTAGTACTCGAACCGCCCCGGGGCGGTGGAGCTCGCCGAGCCCGGCACATAGTCGGCTCCTTCGGCGGCGCCGTTCAGGTCCACGCTCGCCGAAAGCGCGACATCGGCGGCCGTGCGCTCTCCCCCGTTCGCGAAATGAAGCGCGAAGCCGATCGTGTCGCCCGGTTGCGCCGCCGTCCTGTCCGCCGCGAGCGCGAGGGCGATCTCGGCCTCCTCGCGCGCCACGATCCTGACGACATTGTCCTTGTCCCACGAGGACGTGTCCGCCTGCGAGCGGGCGACGAGATTCACGTTGGCCACCTCGCCCCCCCTGAGCCCGGCCGGGAGCATCGCCTGAATCGCGAGCAGCACCTCTTCGCCCGGCCCGAGAGGTCCGACGTCCGAAACGGCCATCTCGCCCAGGTCGACGAGACTGTCCATGTCGGCGTCGAAGTAAATGGCCGATCTCACCGGAACAAAGTCCGAAGGCGCGGGATACATGAGATACAGGCTGAACGCGTCCTCCGCGTTCCCCGCGTTCCTCAGCCTGAAGGTGAAGGTCACCGTCTCCCCGGCGAATGCGTACGTGATCGCGCCCGGAGCGGCGGTCGTCCCGTTCGGCGTCACGACGGGGCCGTAGACGGAGAGCACGCTCACGGAGATCTCGTTCGAATATGCGCTGCAGCGAGCGCCACTCAGGTCATAGAGGGCATGCGAGCGGCTGGTGATCACCTGGCCGGCGGGGGGGATGGCGGCCCGCGAAACCGAAGGCAAAAGGGCGAGCCACGCAACAGCAAGCACGAAAAGGAGATAGCTCCTCTTCGAACTTCTGGTCAATGGTCGTCTCACCCTATTCCCTCCAGAAACGAACGAGAGGCTGATCCGTCTCAACGAATCATCCTCCAGTTCGGGGTCTTGTTACCGCCGCGGGGGTCTCTATTCAATTTCGTGTCTCTTCTCTTTGCTACATCTCCTGCTCCGGAAGATCGTCCGTGGCGGGACGGCGCCCGGCCGCCCCGCCACGGCATCTTCTCGATCCGCTTACTCGGCGACGATCCTCACGATGAAGCCGACGCCGTCGTTCGTGCCGCTGCCG
>JAPLKY010000366.1 GCA_026387805.1 Candidatus Krumholzibacteriia bacterium | reverse complement strand
GTCGAACCGCTCGACGGACAGCGAGAACTCGGGCATGGACATATCGCGCGGCGCGAGGTAGATGAAGAGATCCCTGCGCTCCTCTTTCCTCGTGAAGAAATACCGGGCCGGGACGCGGAAGCGGTAGATGAGCCCCGTGCTCTCGTCGTACTCGACGTACTCGGACCTGAGATCGAACCGGCTCTCGAGAAAATTGGGATACAGGAAGGTCTCGACCGAATCCCCTTTCGTGCTGACCCCGCCGAGCATCAGGTAGTTCGAGGGAAGCTCCCCTTTCTCCGCGATATAGTACCGCGCCTCGGACAGCTCGATCATGCGGAGAAGTTCGATCTTGAGCGTTTGCGCCGGAAGAGCGGCCGGGGAAAGTATCGCAGCGGCGAGAAGCGCGCAAAGGATTCCCGGCAGGGAAAAGGGGAAAGTCCGGGATTTCGCTTCGCGGTTCGAGGCAAACAATTTCATCCACCTGCAACGCGTACGCCGCCGTGCCGCGATGAACGCCGCGAGGGAGAAAAGGCTGTTATCCCTGAATAGCTATATGCTACATTAGACATGTCGCTCAATCGATCCTTCAGGGGCGAGACGCCGGACGGGCGCAGGCCGATGTCCCGGAAAAGAGACAGAAATGGCGCTCTTTGTCCACAAAATAATACACACACACCATTCCCCCGACCTTCTTGCAGGGAACGAAAGAAGGGGGAATGGGGTACCCGGATTCAGTATTCCAGCCCGCCGTGGAACTCGCCGGGGCAAGGGCTCCCCTGGCATCCCGCGCGGGGCATCAATCTTGCTTTCGATGATCGGGTGAAAGACGCTTAAGCCTATGAGAATTCGAATACTCGATCGCTACATTCTCTCGAACCATATCGGCCCCTACTGCTTCAGCCTTGCGATCATCACCTTCATATTCGTGATGGATTTCATCATCCGATGGCTCGATAAATTCATCGGAAAAGGGGTCAGCGTCCTCACCATTCTCGAGTTTTTCTTCCTCAGTCTCGGCCACATGTTCGCATTAATTATACCAATGGCGGTGATGCCCGCGACGCTCATGGCGTTCGGCCAACTTGCGGCCGACAACGAAGTTACGGCCATGAAATCGAGCGGAGTATCGCTCTACCGGATGATCGCTCCCGTCCTCGCCGCGACCGCGGCGCTGACGCTGGGGCTCGTTTTCTACTTCAACATGCTGCTTCCCGAGAGCAATCACCGGCTCATGAATCTCATGCTCGACATCGGCCGCATGAAACCGACGCTCCAGATCAAGGAGAACATGTTCTCGGACGCGCTCGCGGGGTACACGATCCTCGTGCGGGAGAAGAACGACAAGACGGGCGAGATCAAGGGCGTCCAGATATTCGAGCTCAAGGGCGGCGTGCCGAAATCGATCATCGCAGCGAGCGGACGAATGATATACCGCGAGAGCGAAAGCGTCCTGCGCTTCGAGCTCGACGACGGGGAGATCCACGAGATGCCCGATCCGGCGGACATCAAGACGTACCGCCGGACGCTCTTCAAGCATTTCACGCTCAACATCCAGGATACGGAGCGAACGCTCAAGCGCTCCGATCGCACGCATCGGAACGACCGGGAGATGACGGTTGCGATGATGCGCGCGAAGATCCTCGAATACGAGGGAACGAGCGACGCGACGCGGGCGCACATGAATCAGGTTGCGCTCGACTTCGTCGTCGCCACGTTCGCCCGCGTGATCGAGGACGCGCGCACGCTCGCGCCCGGCGCCTCTCCGCCGCCCCCGCGCCCCGAACCCGGCGCGACGAAAGCGGTGCCCAAGATCGAGAGCGAGGCGGAGCAGATCCTGCAAGTACTCGAGACGCAGACCTACGCCCTCGACTCGAACCTTCGCCAGATAAACAGGTACGGCGTCGAGATCCACAAGAAGTTCGCGCTCCCCTTCAGCTGCATCATATTCGTTCTTCTCGGCGCGCCGCTCGCGATCCGATCGGGCAAACGGGGAATGACGATCTCCATCGGCTTCAGCATTCTCCTGTTCCTCATCTACTATATCTTTCTCATCAGCGGGGAGAAGCTCGCCGACCGCCGGCTCATGGAACCGTGGCTCGCGATGTGGCTCGCGAACATCGTCTTTCTCGTCGTCGCCGTGTTCATCCTCAGACAGACGAATCGGGAATTCGGCGTGATCGACTGGGCGCGGCTGAATCCCGCGAAATGGTGGCGTCGTGCGGATTCATGACCGATACGTGCTCGGCGATTTCTGGCGCAATCTCGCGATCGGGCTTCTCGCCTTCACGGTGATCTACGTCACGGTCGACGTGACGGAAAACATCAACACGTATATCGACAATCATCCGCGATTCTCCGACATCGTCCTCTACTACGCCTTCAAGATTCCCTGGATTCTCGCGCTGATCATACCGGTCTCGGTGCTCCTCGCCGCCGTCTTCTCGCTCGGAAAGCTCTCGAAGCAGAACGAGCTGACCGCCTTCATCTCGTCGGGCACCTCTCTCATGAGGGTCGCTCTGCCGATCATCGTTTCGGCGTTGCTCATCAGCTTCGTCGTGATGGCGTTCGGCGAGTACGTCGTGCCCGACGCGAACCGGAAGAGCGTCAGAATCAAACGCGTCAAGATCGAGGGAGTGAAGGAAGAGGACACCTCCCGCTACCGTTCGAACGTGCATTATCAGGGAGATCGGGGAAGGACGTACTACGCCGAGACGTACGACGTCATGCTCAAGGCACTCATGAACGTGATCCTGTACGAATACCGCGAGGGGAACCTCGAGCGGCGGATCGACGCCAAGAAGGCGTTCTGGGACGGAACCGAGTGGATCTTCGTCGACGGCGCCGTGAGAGAGTTCACGAAGGACGGGGAGAAGATCGCGACGTTCGCGAAGCTCCCGATGAAGGAGCTTTCCGAGCGCCCCGAGGATTTCTCCAAGGAGGATATCGCCCCCGAGGAGATGAACTTCCGCCAGCTCGGAGTATATATCGACAAGCTCGCGCGGAGCGGCGGCCCTGTTGACAAGTACCGCGTGGACCTTTATTTTAAATTCAGCTTTCCGTTCACGAGTTTCATCTTCGCGCTGATCGGCGCCGCGCTCTCCTCCGCGAAGAGGAAGCCTTCGATGGCGACGGGATTCGGACTCACGCTCTTGATCAGCTTTACCTACTACGGAGTGCTGAGAATAGGGCAAGGCCTCGGACACAGCGGCGTCATCGATCCGCTCTTCGGCGCGTGGATGGGAAACATCATTTTCATCGGGGTCGGCGGCCTGCTCCTCTACCGGGCGAATCAATGATGCGAAGCGCCTCCATACTCCTCTCCGCATTCGCGATTTCGTTCGCTGTCCTCGCCGCTCCCGCGCCCGCGCGGGGGATGAAGGATTCGTTCCCCGGCGAGATCGCGCTCCTCAAGAAGCTCGGCCCGGAGGAGCGCTACTCCTACTTCGCCGCGCAGTATTTCATGAACAAGTACCAGCGGAAGGCGTACCTCTCGCTCCCGACGGCGGAGCGCCGCGCGGAATGGTTCGAGCGTTTCTGGATCGGCCTCGACCCGACCCCGGCGACCCCGGAGAACGAGCGGAGGGAGGAGCACGAGAGACGGGCCGCCCTCGCGCGCAAGCTCTTCGGAATGTCGAAGGCGCCCGGGTGGGACCGGCGCGGCGAGACGCTCATACGCTACGGCCTCCCGAGCAACCGCACACAGATCTGGGGCACCGTGTCGTTCTCCGGCATGAAGGCCCCGGGCGAGGTCTGGTTCTACGAGTCGCTCGACATGCTCGTTCAGTTCCGGAACGCCAATCTCAAGGGGGAGTACTTCTTCGCGAGCGATCCGGTGGGGCGCTCCTCGAGACGCGAGCTCGAGCGGAATCAGAACATCAGCGGCCTCTTGAAGTACGGCGTCCTCACCGAGATGTTCCCCGTTCAGTACATGAGCCCCGACTAGGTCAAGGATCTCGTCGATTTCAATACCGACGAAATCGATTACGCGGCGAGCCCCGATACGCGCATGATGACGCTCAAGGACCGCATCGCCGAGATGGAGCAGGAGAAGGTCCAGAAGGCGGCCAATAATTTCTTCGTCGCCCTCGACGAGCGGCCGACGATCTACTCGTTCGAGCTCGACCAGAAGCTCCTTCCCCTCTACTTCGACGTCGCATCCTTCCGGGGAGGCGAGCGGACCCTGCGCACCGAAATCAGCTTCGAGGTTCCCACGAGCGAGCTGCAGTTCGTTCAGAAGGAAGGCGTTCTCGGCGCCGACGTCGAGTTCAAGGTCCTCGTGCGGGACGTCCGAATGAAAGAGGTCGCTGCCGCCGTCGACACGGTGAAACCGACCGTGACCGGGGATCTGCTCTCGGGTCCGGCTCCCCCGAGCCTCATGCCCGCCCAGATCGTCCTCGCGCTGGAGCCCGGCTACTACCGGATGGGAATCGAGGCGCGGGACAGGATCTCCGGGCGGCGGGCCGAATACCGCACGAACATCGAGCTTGCGCCCTACGCCGCCTCGCCGTCGGTGAGCGACATCCAGTTCGCGAGCAGCATCAGGGAAACCGAGGCGAATCAGGATTTCGTCAAGGGCAACCTGCAGGTCGTGCCGCATCCGTCGCATGCCTACCGCAAGCCGTTCCCGCTCTGGATGTACTTCGAGATCTACGGGCTCGACACCGACGCGGAGGGGCTCGCCTACTACCGCGTCGAATACCGGATCATCCCCCTCGAGAAGCGCAGGCGAGGCCCCGTCTTCGAGGAGACGTCGGCCGCGATCAGCTCCTCGTTCGAAACGAGCGGATACGGCGAGACGCAGCCCCAGCGGCTCTCGGTCGCGACGGAGAACCTCTGGGAAGGAAAGTTCCGGTTCATCGTGACGGTCACGGACCGCCGCAGCTTCCGCACGGCGACGAAATCCGAGGATTTCTCGATTTTGAAATAGATTCCGTGGGACTCATCGCCGCTCGCCCATGAAGAAACTTGCGACCATACTCGGTATTCTCGTCTGCGCTCTTCTCCCCGTCCGCGCGGCCGCGGAGAATTTCGCGGGAGAGGATTCGCTCGTGGCGAAGCTCCCCTCGCAGCGGCTCTCCGAGTACCTCGAGCTCAAGATCCTCATGAACCCGCTCCAGATGCGACAGTACCTCATGCTTTCGACCGAGAGGGAACGTTCACGGTGGATCAGGCGTTTCTGGGCGGAGCTCGATCCGACGCCGGCCTCGGTCGAGAACGAGCGCCGCGTCGAACACGACAAGCGGATCGCCCTGGCGCGGGAATACTTCCGCTCGCGGGGGGCGCCCGGATGGGACGATCGCGGAGAGGCGATCATCAGATGGGGGCTTCCGAGCTGCCGGATGAAGATGCGGGGGGACGTCACCCTGAACGGCGTGGCTCCACCCGGCGAGGTCTGGTACTACCACCGGTACGCCATGGTCGTCGACTTCAAGGATTTCACGCTCACGGGGCACTACAGCTTTTCGTCCGGCGCCATGGAGCATCCGATCGCGTCTCTCGATGAAATCAGGAGGATCGCGCGGTCGAGCGAGCTCTCCCGCTCGACGGAGCGAGGGAAGCTCGAGCCGATCGAGTTTCTCGATCCGCAGGAGTTCAAGAACGTCCTGAACAACACGGATCCGAGCGAGATCGACTACTGGAAGGACAAGTACATACTGTCCGACGTCATGCGGCAATCGGCGATGAAAGACGTCATCAACGGATTCGAGTGCGATAACATGAAGATGGAAATAGCGGCGGGGAACTTCGACAGATTCCTGAGCGAGCTGCCCATCGTCCATCAGTGCGATATCGACGAGAACACCCTTCCGCTCCATTTCGACGTCGCGAGCTTCAAGGGCGCGGGGCGCGCGGTGCGCGCCGAGGTCAGCTTCGAGGTTCCCGCCAGCGAGATCGCGTT
>JAPLKY010000332.1 GCA_026387805.1 Candidatus Krumholzibacteriia bacterium | reverse complement strand
CCGCCGAACTGATGTAGTTCACGCCGCCGAGGTCTATGACGATATTGTAACGACCCTTCTTGAGAAGTCTCTTCAGGCTCTCCTCGAGCTCGGCCGATGTGGTAGTATCCACGTACCCCTGTACGGACAGCACCGATACATCCGCATTCTCCTCGGGTCTCGAAAATGATACGTTGATCCCTTCCATATCAACCTCGTTTCTCAAGTCCTTTCACGAATCCTGAATCCTCGTATTCTGATGCATCGCGAAGGCGGCAAGGGCCTCCTCCTTCGAGTTATACGGCTTCAGGAGCGTATTGAATTCAAGAAGGTCGAATACTTCCCGCACGTCGGCGTGCATCGACGCAAGCTTGATATCTCCGCTGCGCTGCCTGATCCCCTTGATCTCCCCGACGAAGATGCCCCATCCGGCTGAGCTGATGTAGCTCACGTCGCCGAGATCGGCGACGATCCGCACGCTGCTCGACGAGACGAGATCGTTGAACTTCTCCTCGAGGAACTGCGCGGTGCCCGAATCGATAATGCCTCGCAGTTTCAGAACCACGACATTATCTACGAATTCCTCATCAATAACGAGCTTGTCCATAAATCTGCCGGTCCTCTCCTGGTCCCGCCCCCATACTAGCAAACTTCAGTCCAATAATGCCTTAAGAAGGATAAATATGCCTTGTCGATCGTTCTCGGATAACCGCAAGTTTTTCTGGGCCTTCTGATAGTTTGTATTGATCTCGAGGGCCTTGCGGAAGGCCTTGCTCGCCCTGTCCATATATATCTTGCATTTTGCAGTATAGAGAATCCCGAGGCTATTGTAGCCATCCGCGAAGGTCGGATTCTGGTCAACGATTTCCCGCACCCGGTCAAGATACTTCTCGATCTCCCCCTCCTGGAACTCTTCCCCGTCGTAGAGCAGCATCATATAGAGATCGAGAATGATGTCGTTGATGCCGCCGCGAGCCGACAGCTGCTTCACCGACTCGAGAATTCCGTATGCGCCGTCGAAATCCTTCTCCCTGAAGAGCGCACGCGCCTCCTCGATGCGATCGTGCATGAGGTACGGATCGAGCTGCTCCGCACGCTCGAGGTTGCCCGGAAAAGTCGATTCGAGATCGCGCGAGAGCTCGTAATCCTCCTTGACGATGGTATTGAGGAGATACGCGCGCGAGAGGTTGAGATAGGGTTCGCCGTAGTAGAGGTTAAGCTCGATGGCCCGTTTGAAGCACTCGATCGCCGGCTTGCATCTCTGCTGCTTGAGATACACCTTGCCGAGAAGGTTGTGCATGTCCGGGTAATCCGGCGTGACTTCGATGCCCGCCCGCGTCGACTCGAACGCCTTCTCGAAATCTCCCATCTCGTAGTACGACTCCCCGACGATCATCCTGGAAAGGGAATCCTTGCTCCCTTTCTTGACGGCCTTCTGCGCCTCCTGAATCGCTTCGTGATAGAGATGCCGCTTGAAGAGCGCCTGGGCGATTCTGAGATGCGGCTTCGGATCCTCCGAGGCGCGGATGCGTTCGCTCGCGCCGAGGATGAGCATGAATTTCTGCTTGTTCTCGAGATGCGCTTCCTTTGTCGCGCGACGCACGTCGTCGGGCGCTCCTTTGCCGTCGATCGCCGCCTGAACCGTGTCGAAGAGAACGCCGTCCTTGAAAAAAGAGCTCTGAATGACGCCCTTCTTCAGCAGAAGACTCGTCTGGAGGAAATACTTCTTTCCTCCGTGATCGATCTCTTCTCTCAATTCAAAACTGGTCACTGTGCCTTCCTTCGTGCAGGGCGCCGCTCCGCGCGCCGGCCGAATCGGACGTTAGAGTCCCGGCGCCGCTTCCGCGATATCCGCGCGCGAACGTTCGAGCCCGAGGATCTCCTCGGTGAGATGATAATAATCGAACGCGCCCCGCGAAAGCGGCGCGTGCTCGAATACCGTTTTGTTCTGGCCGGGAGCCTCGCGGATCGCCGCGTTCATCCGAATGATCGTCGTGAAGATCCTCTCGCCGAAGCGCTCGCGGAGATCCTCGAGCATCCGGTGCGACAACCGGACCCGGGAATCGTAGAACGTGGGCAACAGCCTGAACGATACGGGCTTCCGGCTGTTGAGCGTCTGGATCTCCTCGATGATTCCCGCCGTTTGCTCGGCGCCCGCCCGCGACAGGTAATCCATGGAGACGGGAATGATGACCTCGTCGCAATAGGCCAGCGCGTTGATATTGATGAGATTGAGGGACGGCGAGCAGTCGCATATCACGTAATCGCATCCCTTGAGGTGCTTGAGAGAATCCGCCAGCCTCCGCTCGCGGTGCTCTCTCGCTCCGAGCCTCAGCTCGACCTCGGCGAGCTTGCGCCCTCCCGAGTCGATGAAGAACAGATTGTCGCGTACCTGGAGGATGTCGACGTCGCCCGAGGTGAGAAGATCCGCGAGCCCCTTCGGACTCTCGACTCCGAAGGTCACCGCGACGCTCCTCTGCGGATCGCAATCGATCAGAAGAACGCGGCGTCCGGACAGAGAAAGGCCGTGAGCGAGGCTGACCGCGGTGGTGGTCTTCCCCGTCCCTCCCTTCATCGTCATGATCGCGTATCGTTTCATGAGCTACTTCTTCCGGCGCTTCGGGTTCTCCTCCGACTCCGAGAGCTTCTTCCCGTACTGCTCCCAGCCGAGTTTCTTGATTCGGCGGTCCTTGTCCTCGCGCACGTCCGTGCGCTGCTTGAAGTCGATGAAGATGACCTTTTCCTCTTCCTTCACGGTCTTGAGCGGCTCGAGAGGAATGATGTCCGCCTTGCCGAGGAGCGCCGAAGCGAGATCCTCCCCCGGATCCGCCCGTTCG
>JAPLKY010000231.1 GCA_026387805.1 Candidatus Krumholzibacteriia bacterium | reverse complement strand
GGTGCGCGCCGCGACCGCTTTGGGCGTTTCGATGATGACGATTCACACCTCGGGCGGCATCGCGATGATGCGCGCCGCGGCGGAGGCGGCATCGGCGGAATCGAAACGTCTCGGGATCGAGCGGCCGCTCATCGTCGGTGTCACGGTGCTGACGAGCCTCTCGGGCGAAGATCTCGCGCGCACGTTCGGAACGACGGGTGCCGCGGGGGATCTCGTCATGCGGCTCGCCGCCGAGGCTCGCGAGGCGGGGCTCGACGGCATCGTCGCCTCCGTCGAGGAAGCGCGCGCCGTCAAGGAGGCGCTCGGGGCCGGTTTCAAGGTCGTCACGCCGGGCATCCGTCCCGCGGGCGCCGGTGCCGGAGATCAGAAACGCACGGCGACGCCGCGAGCGGCGCGCGAGGCGGGGAGCGACTATCTCGTCGTCGGCCGGCCCATCATCGAGGCGGAGTCGCCGCGGGATGCCGCCGAGCGCATTCTCCGCGAGCTGAACGAGGGGTGATCGCTCGATGCTTATTGCGATCATACTATTCATCGCCGTGTATGCCGGGCTCGTGATCTTCCGGCACCACCGCGCGCACGTCACGTGGGCAGGCATCGCGCTCGCGATTCTCCTCGGCGCCATCGAGTTCCGGGAGATCGTTCCGAGCATCAACTGGAACGTTCTCGGCATATTCGCCGGCACCCTCGTTCTCGCCGAGCTTTTCATCATATCGAAGGTTCCCGAGGCGATCGCGGACATTCTCATCAATCGCAGCCCGAACCTGGGCATGGCGTTCCTCGCGATCGTCGCGTTCACGTCGGCCCTTTCCATGTTCGTCGAGAACGTGGCCGCGGTGCTCATCGTGGCGCCAATCGCCATCCAGCTCGCGCGGAAGGCGGGCGTCTCTCCCGTTCCCGTGATCATCGGAATCGCCATCACGTCGAACCTGCAGGGGACGGCCACGCTCATCGGCGATCCGCCGAGCATGATCCTCGGCGCCGCGATGAAGATGAATTTCATGGAGTTTATCGTCTACCCGATGCGGGACGGCTCCGGCGTCCTCAAGCCCGGTATCTTCTGGTTCGTGCAGATCGGCGCGGTCGTGAGCCTCGCCGTCCTTCTCTTTTTCTTCAAGGGCATGAAGCGCAAGCTCGATCCGATTCCCGTGACGCCGGTTTTCAGCATCGTGCCGAGCTTCCTTATGATTCTCATGATCCTGCTGCTGGCGTGCGCGACGTTCATCGATCCGGGCTTCACGTGGTTCGGCGGGACGGTGTGCATGGCGATGGCGTTCATCGGATGCGTCTGGTACAGCTTCCACGATCACCGGCGCGTGCTGAGGATCGCGCGGGAATTCGATTGGGGGACGGCCGCGTTTCTCACCGGCGTCTTCGTGCTCGTCGGCATGCTCGATAACCGCGGCGTCATCGAGGCGGTCGTGGGCAGGCTCGGCGCTCTCAGGGGAGCGCACCCCTTCCTTCTCTATTCGACCGTCGTCTGGGTGTCCGTCCTTCTGTCGGGCTTTATCGACAACGTGCCCTACGTCACGGCGATGCTCCCCGTCGTGATCCGGTTCGCGACCGAGGCGGCGCTGCCGGTCGAGCTCTTCGCGTTCGGGCTCCTCATCGGCGCCTGCCTCGGCGGGAATATCACCCCGATCGGCGCCTCGGCTAACGTCGTCGCGGTCGGGCTGCTCCATCGGGAGGGGCATTCGATATCCTTCGGCAGATTCATGAAAATGGGATTTCCCTTCACCATCGCCGCGACCGTCGCGTCGTATATCGCGCTCTGGTTCTTCTATCGTTAGAGCCCGGGCTCGATTCACGTTGACGGCGCCATCGCAATTTCATTACAATTTGAAAGTTAAGCTCCTTGCCGGAACATTCCGCCGCGTGCATTGTCGAATGCCCAACGGCGCCGGCAGCGCATACCATTTTCAAAGGGGAACGCGATGAGAGTCCTCATTACCGGTATCACGGGCTTCGCCGGAAGCCATCTCGCCGATCTCTGCCTCACGAAGAAGGGCGTCGAGCTCTACGGGATCGTGCGGTGGCGGAGCAGGACGGAGAATATCGAGCATATCTGGGACAAGATGAAGCTCATCGAATGCGATCTCCGCGACGCGACGTCGACGCGGGACGCGATCGAGGAGATCCGTCCCGAGTACATTTTTCATCTCGCCGCGCAAAGCTTCGTTCCCACGTCGTGGAACGCGCCCACCGAATCGCTCGTGACCAACATCGTCGGCCAGCTCAACGTGTTCGAGGCGGTGCGCAAGATCAAGCTCGGTTGCCGGATCCAGATCGCCTGCTCGAGCGAGGAGTACGGCATGGTCTATCCGGGGGAGGTTCCGATCAAGGAAACGAATCCCCTGCGCCCCCTGAGCCCCTACGCGGTGAGCAAGGTGGGACAGGATATGCTCGCGTATCAGTACTTCATGAGCTACCGGACGGACGTCGTGCGAACGCGCGGCTTCAATCACACGGGGCCCCGGCGCCCCGCGATCTTCGTCTGCTCCGATTTCGCCAAACAGATCGTCGATATCGCGCGCGGCGTCCGGGAACCGGTCATCCGGGTCGGCAACCTCGAGGCGCGGCGCGATTTCACCGACGTGCGGGACATCGTGCGCGGGTACTGGCTCGCCCTGGAGAAGGGAAAGAGCGGCGAGGTGTACAACCTCTGCTCGGGAACGAGCTACCGCATCAGAGAGATCCTC
>JAPLKY010000428.1 GCA_026387805.1 Candidatus Krumholzibacteriia bacterium | reverse complement strand
GGATACGCGCCTGGCTCTCGCGCTCGGTGAACTGGATCACCTTCTCCTCGGATGACTGGATTCTCCGGCGAATGTCGTAGCGGCTGTTCTGGAGCTCCGTTCGCTTCCGCTCGAGCTCGAGGTGGCAGGCGCGTGCCTCTTCGACCTTCCGTTCGAGCTCGGCGAGCGAGTTATCCTCGCTCCGGGAACGCGTCATGCACTCGGTGAGCTCCGCCTCGGCCGCGCGCCTCCCGGCGATCGTCTCCGAGAGCTGCGCGCGGACGTTCACGACTTCCCAGCCCCTGATCCTGTCCCTGACGATCTCGTAGCGGCGCGCCTTGGCCATCTGGTACTTGAGCGACCGCACCTGCGACCGGAGCTCCTCGAGTATGTCCTCGAGACGCAGGAGATCGGCGTCGGTGAGGTCGAGCTTCCGCTGCGCCTCCTCCCGGCGCATGCGGTACTTGACGATGCCCGCCGCCTCCTCGAACATGAGGCGGCGCTCGCCGTGCACGTCGTTCAGAACCCAATCGATCATCTCCTGCTCGATGACCGAGTACGAATGGCTCCCCGTGCCCGTATCGGCGAAGAGGTCGCGTATATCCTTGAGCCGGCACGGCATCTTGTTGATGAAGTACTCGCTCACCCCGGAACGGTATACCTTCCGCGTGATCGTGATCTCGGCGTAATCGAGCGGAAACTGGCCGCGCTCGTTGTTCATCGTGAGATTCACGGAGGCGTACCCCATCGGTTTGTGCTGCTGGGTGCCGTTGAATATGACGTTTTCCATCTTGGAGCTGCGGAGCTGGCGGGCGCTCTGTTCCCCGAGGACCCAGCGAACCGCGTCGACGATATTCGTCTTGCCGCAGCCGTTCGGGCCCATGATCGCCGTGATCCCCGGCTTGAATTCGAGGTTGATCGGCGCCATGAACGATTTAAAGCCCACCATCTCGAGTTTCGAAAGGCTCACCGGTTGTATCCTCCCAACGTCATTCGAATGTCCCCCGTTCAGCGGGTCGCGGCTTCGATGGTCACGACCCTCGCATATCCGATCTTATTGAGTCCCAGGAGATCGAGTCTCGTCTTCGTCGCCTCGCCCTCCGTCGCGAACTCGCCGACGAGAACACGGAGCCACTTCTCCCCCTTGATGTCGACCTCGACGATCCGCGCCGGAAATCCATTCTTGTCAAGATACGCCTTTTCGACGTCGGCGCGTGACGTTTCCCTGAACGAGGCGACGTGGATCGTGTATACGCCCCGTCCCGGAGCGATCTCCGTCCCCGCCGCATCGGCGGTCTTCGGCTCAGTGCGCGCCGCCGTTTCCGCCGTTCCTGACGGCGGGATCGCCCGCGCGCTGTCCGGCGCGGAGGCGGCGATGCTTTCGGCCGGGACCGTCGTCGAATCCTTCGCGGGCGACGACGCGCCGTCCGAGGTCCGCGCGACCTCCCCCGGCGTCGTGCCGAGGGGCTCCTTCTCTCGAACCGTCCGGTTGAGCACGACCCACCATACGACGAAGGCGAGGATGAGAATCGCCGCCGCGATGCTCACGACGCGGAGCACGCTGAGGCGCGGTTTCCTTTCCGGCTCGATCCCGCCGAGCGGCTCGAGATCTTCGGCCTTCTCGATCAAGGGAATCGCGAGCGGCTCGTCCCTGCCGGCGGGCGTCTCTTTCGGAGCGGCGATCGTCGGTACTCCGCCGGTCGGCTCGAGAGCCTTCTTTGAAACCGGGACCGGCGCCTGGGCGCGCTTCCCGCAGAAGCACACGAGCTCGACCGGAGGAACCTTCTCCTCGCCGAGCGCCTTGATGTTCTTCTGCAGTTCACCGTCGCTCATATCGTCGATCCGGCAGCAGAGGAGTATGCCGTCGACGAGCCTGGCGAGAGGATTGATCTTCGCGTCCTCCGTATACAGCGTCGAGCAGTAGATGATGACGTCGTGCTTCGTGCGAAGGAAGTCCATGATCTTCTCGAATTCCTTCATGGCGAACGGAATCGTGCGCGAAACGGGGAACGAGCCGGGTCCGGCGACGCTCACGCCTTCGATCCCGACCGCCCGCGTGACCGTCTTGAGCGAGCTCCCGTAGAGCAGGAGATCGAGGAAGCCGTGCTCCTCGACGTTTTCGACGAGACCGCTCAGGCCGGAGTGCAGAAAGTCGCCGTCGACGATGAGAACGTTCTTGCCGTGCTTCGCGATGATGTGCGCGATCTGCAGCACCGCGAAATCGCGCGATATCCCTTTCTCGCCGGCGGAGAGGGCGAGTATCACGGCGCCGCTTCTCTCCTTGATCCGTTTTTCGAACTGGGCGCCCACGTCGTTGAAATGATCCAGCTCGCTCGCGGAAGAGGGATCCCCCGCCGCCATGAAAGCCCGGATGCGCTCCTCGTCGAGGAATATCGTGTAGCCCCCTCCCGCCGCTTCGCACGAATCGTTTTTCGCATATCCGCGATCTTCACCGGTCATTCCGATCACTCCCTCTTGAGAATTCTTTCAAGCCCGTCGACGAGTCCGGCTACGAGCTCATCCTCTTCATCGCCGAGAATCGTTCGAGGATCGATCATTACCGAATGATCCTTGACGCGGACCAGCACGGACGGGCTCCCCGTGCGCATGAGCGCGGCAAGCCGCTCCGCGCGGACCGCAGGAAGGGTAATCTGCACGACGACCGTCTGCAAGGGATTTATGGGAAAACTGCCGCCTCCTATGGAGGATTCCGATTCGGCGATCTTCACGTCGAGATCGTGCGCGCTCCGCGCCACGATGCGTTCCGCGAGCCGGCCGGCCTTCTCCCGCAAACGATCCACCGGTTCCATGATCATGCGGAGCGACGGTATCCCTTCGAATCCGCCGTTCCAGTAATCGCGCAGGACCTGCTCGAGACCCGCGAGCGCCAGCTTGTCGAGCCGGAGCGCCCTCGAGAGATGATTCTCCCTCATCCTCGCGATGAGAGGGGCGCTTCCGACGAGCGCGCCCCCCTGCGGACCGCCGAGCACCTTGTCGGTGCTGAAGCTCACGATATCCGCGCCGCTCTCGAGCGTCGTTTCGAGACACTGCTCCCCTTCGATTCCCATGCCCCGCAACGGGTAGAGAACCCCGCTTCCCTGATCGTACATGACCGGCACTCCCGCGGCCCGTCCGACCTCGGCGAGCTCGCCGAGCGACACCTCGTTCGTATATCCGACGATGCGGTAATTGCTCGTGTGAACCTTGAGAAGCAGCGTGGCTCCCTCCCGAACGGCCTTCTCGTAATCCTTCCGGTGCGTCCGGTTGGTCGTCCCGACCTCGATCACGCGCCCGGCCGCGACGGCCAGTATCTCGGGAAGTCTGAAGCTCCCGCCGATCTCGACAAGCTCTCCGCGCGACACGGCGACGGCGCCGGAGCCCGCGATCGTCTGCACGGCAAGCATCACCGCCGCGGCGTTGTTGTTCACGACGAACGCATCCTCGGCTCCGGTGAGCAGCGAAAGAAGCCTCCCGACCCGAAGCCCGCGCTCCGTTCTCTTCCCGCTCGCGAGATCGATTTCCAGATCGACATAGCCCCGCGCCGCGGCGTCGATCGCCGCCCGCACGCTCTCCCCGAGAACCGCGCGGCCGAGGTTCGTGTGGAGAACCACACCGGTCGCGTTGATGACCCGGCGCGTCCCGGAGGTCGACAGCGCGTCGAGCTCCGCGACGACGTCATCGGCGACGGACGTCACGATATCGTTCCCGGAGGCGCGGATCTTCGAGCCTTCGAGCAGCAGCGCGCGGCGACTCTCGATCGCATCCCGGACGATCCGGGTAATGCCCTTCCGCGAAAGAAGGGTGATTCGCGGAGCGATCCGGGGGTCCTCGAGAACCTTCTCGACCGATGGTAATTTCTTCAGGGACGATTGAATATCCATTTCCTTTAACCTTAATGCTCAAGCCGAATGCAGGCATTTCTACCATATATAGGGGATACCGTCAACTATTTTCACAATATATAGTCTTTAGGGACGCATTTTTCGCATCGGGAGCCGGGGTCCTCTTTGCGGCGAAATTGCTTCTTGATGAAGGAGAGCGCTTCTGCTAAAGAATGCTTATCGTGAAACCAGGGAAAAAGGAGCTCCCGATGAATCGATCGCTGCGTCTCGTGATACTCCTTTCGATCTGCGGCCTCCTCCTCGCCGGATGCGCCGCGCGCCGGGCCGGCCAGAAGGACCTCTATGAGCGGCTCGCGGAGAAGTCCGAATCGCTCGATGCGCGCGTCCTCGCAGGCAGGACCATCGTGATCGACCCGGGGCACGGCGGAGCGTTCGACGGCGCGCTCGGCGCCGACAGCCTGCGCGAAGCGGACGCGAATCTCGGCGTCGCGCTCTATCTCTGGGGGCTCTGCACGGATGCGGGGGCCCGCGCCCATCTCACCCGCACGACGGACCGGGACCGGCTTCCTCCCGGCTCCAGCGAAGCGGGGGACGACCTCGCGGTCCGCGTCGCGAAGGCGAACGAGCTCGAGCCGGACGCCTTCGTCTCCAT
The DNA here is from genome assembly GCA_026387805.1 of Candidatus Krumholzibacteriia bacterium. GTDB lineage: Bacteria > Krumholzibacteriota > Krumholzibacteriia > Krumholzibacteriales > Krumholzibacteriaceae > SSS58A. The sequence continues at coordinate 1,475 of JAPLKY010000428.1, read as the reverse complement.
TCATCACAACGCGAATTTCCCCGTGAGACGGGACGTCAACAAGATCGAGGTCTACTACCGCGCGGGCGATCCGGGCTCATCTCTCGAGCTCGCCGGGGACGTCCAGGTGCACCTCGCGCGCAACCTGGGGATCGAGATCTCCGAGGTCAAGCCGGGGAGCTACTTCGTCCTCAGGCATTCGACGGCGCGCGCCGCGATCCTCGGCGAGGCGAGCTACCTCTCCCACCCCGTCGTCGAGGAGCGCCTCAGACTCTCGGAAAAGCAGAAGCTCGAGGCCGAGGCGTATTTCCTCGGACTCATCGAGTATTTCTCGCGCGGCGTTCCCTCGATCGCGCGGCTCTCCCCGGCGCGCGACACGCTCGCGACCCCCGCGGAGATCTCGTTCTCGGTGAAAGGAGAGGCGGGGGTGCCGCTCGATCCCGCCTCCGCGCGCATTCGCATCGGCGATCGCGAGGTCGTGCCGACGTTCGAGGCGGCGAAGTCGATCATCCGGTATCCGATGCCCCCCGACCTTCCGAACGGGACACACCGGCTTCAGGCATTCATCCGGAGCATGCAGGGAGCGACCGCGTGGAGCCCGGAAGCCTCGATCCTTCTCAAGCGTCCCCCGAGGCACGTCATTCCCCTCCCTCCGATCGAGAAGCCCGGGGGAATCGCGACGATCTCCGTGAGGCTGCTCGATGAGCTCGGCCTGAGCGTCGCGGACGGCACCCCCGTCGTCGCCCGATTCGCGCGGAATGGAGAGACTTTTTCGGGCGCCTCCAGAAACGGAACGTTCATTTTCGAAACGCCCCTCGACCTCGCCCGCGAACCGTTCACGATCTCGGCGGAGAGTCTGACCTGCGAGATCAGCGTGCCCGCGCTCGAGGAGCGGACTTCCACCGCGATCGTCGTGATCGACGCGCTGACGGGGAGAGCGGTCCCGCGCCCCGTCGTCGGCGGAAGCCCCTCCACGAGCGTGCTCGGGGACGAGGCCGGAAGACTGCTCGTCCCGGTCTCGAGCCGCCCCGAGACGCTCCTCGTGAGCGCGGAGGGCTACGCCCCGGCCCTTCTCGACGGCATCCCCGGCGGCCCCTCCCCGGCGGTCGCAACCGTCCGGCTCACCCCTCTTTTCGGCGGCGTGCTCGCCGGGAAACGGATCGCGATCGATCCGGGCGGCGGAGGCTCCGATCCGGGAGGTCGAAGCGCATCCTCGTTGCGCGGCGCTTCCGTGAATCTCTCGGTCGCGCGGCTTCTCCGGAGTCTCCTCGAGCGGGCGGGGGCGACGGTCACCCTCACGCGAAACGGGGACGAGACGATTTCCGCGCAGGAGCGCGTCTACGTCGTCAACCGCGCCGACGCGGAGCTCGCCGTCGGGATCAGACACGAGGGATCGCCCCGTCCGATCGACAAACCCCGATGCGTGCTGTTCTTCCCGGGAAGCGCGCGCGGACGATCCATTGCGGAACGGCTCGCCTCCGCCCTCGGCGCCGCCG
>JAPLKY010000169.1 GCA_026387805.1 Candidatus Krumholzibacteriia bacterium | reverse complement strand
CATTGCGCGGCCGTCGGCGCCCCGTTCCATTCGATCCGGGACGAAGTGGAGATCTCGCTCGTGGATCTCGCGGTCTCCCGCATGATCGTGCGGGCGCGCACGCCGCGGCGCGATTATGGGGAGCTCGCGACGCGGATGATCGGAAAAGTGCAGATGCGCAACGTCGCCACTGCCCTGCGCGCGGTCGAGATGCTCGAAGAGGCCGGAGTCCTCCGGGGCGCCGGAGCGGGGACGATTCGGCGGGGCATCGCTTCCGCCTTCCTCGCGGGGCGGTTCCAGAGCGTTTCCGAATCGCCGCGGATCGTTCTCGACGTCGCGCACAACGAGGAATCGCTGCTGGCGGCGCTCGACACCGTGCGGAGCGTGTCTTCCCGGGATCGCACGACGATCGTCTTCGCCGCGCTCGCGCACAAGGAGCTCGGAGCCTTTCCGGCGCGCGCCGTGACGGCCGCGCGCACGGTGATCGTTACGCCGCTCGGGGACGCGCGGAGCGCCACCGGAGAACGGCTCGGCCGGGTCTTCGGGGCGGCGCGGAAGAAGGCCGGTGGAAACGCGGCGGCGGTGTGCGTGGCGCGGGGGATCGCTCAGGCGGTCCGCGAGGCGCGCAGGCGCGCCGAGCCGTCCGACACGATCCTGATCATGGGATCGCACGTCACGGTCGAAGAGGCCGCGCCGTTTCTCTGATGAAAGGAACTTGTATGACTCTCATACTGGGCGTCGATATCGGCGGAACGGATATCAAGCTCGGGCTCGTCGATGGGGAGGGGGAGATACGGGGATCGGGGAAGATATCGACGCGGCCGGCCGAGGGCCCCGAGGCGGCCGCCGCCCGCGTGCGCGCATGGCTCGCGGAGAGCGCCGCCGGCGCCGGAGCGATCGCCGCCGCGGGCGTCGATTGCGCGGGCCTCGTGGACGGCGAACGAGGCTTCCTGCATGTATCGCCCAATCTGGTCGGATGGAAGAACGTCCCGCTGAGGGACGTCTTCGAGCGCGCGCTCGGGGTGCCCGCGATCGTCGAGAACGACGCGAACGCCGCCGCGTATGGAGAATGGGCGAGGGGGGCGGGGCGGGGAATGAAGAATTTCGTGTGTCTCACCCTCGGAACGGGAGTGGGAGGCGGAGTCATCGTCAACGGCGAGCTCTATCGGGGCTCGTCCGGCTTCGCGGGAGAGATCGGCCACGCGGTCATCAGCGCCGACGGCCCGCTCTGCGCGTGCGGCAATCGCGGATGTCTCGAGGCGCTCATCGGCGCCAGGGCGATCGTCGAGCGCGCGATCGGAATGCTTCGGGGAGCCGGCGGATCGGGAAACGCCTGGGGCGATTCTCCGACCGTCGAGGCGCTCTCGCGCGCCGCGGCGTCCGGAGACGCCGTCGCCGCGGCGGCGTTCAGGGAAACGGGGCGCTGGCTCGGAATCGCTCTCGCGAACGTCGTCCACATCCTGGCGCCCGAGGCGATCGCGATCGGGGGCGGGGTGGCGGGCGCGGGAGATCTCATTCTCGAACCGGCCCGCGCGACCGTGCGGGATTGCGTCATGGACGGGGCGATGGCCTCGGTGAGGATCGTGCCCGCCGAGCTCGGCAATCGGGCATCGTTCATCGGCGTTTCGCTCCTCGCTCTCGGCCGCCTGAACGAGCGCCGGTGAGCGAAGGGGAGCCTCGATCGGATCGTGCGGGCCCGAGCGCCCGCGGCTGACGGGATCGCAATGAAGCAATTCGCATTGGTGTTTCTCGCAGCGATCGGCCTTCTGGCCGCCGCCGGACGGCCGCACGCCGGGCCCCAGGATCCGTCGACGGCCGGAGCGCAGGAGGATTCGGCGGCGTCCGACTCGTCGGTCTATACCGTGACGTCCTTGGGGGGCCTCAGATCGAGCTTCGAAGGGGGGGAGCGCGTCAACTACCTCGATGGAGGAGTGCGGATCGATCATGCGACCACGACGATAACGAGTCTCCGCGGCAAACACTATATCGTGCGGCGCTACATCGTCCTCTACGACAGCGTACGCGTCGTCGACGGGACGGCGGTGATGCTGAGCGACGTGGGAGAGTATTACGGTTTGACCAATACGCTCATGCTCACCGGGCGCGTGCGATTCTCCGATCGCGGATGGAAGGCCCGCTGCGACCGCGCGAAATACAACCGGGACAACCGGGTCGCCGTTCTGACGGGCAACGTGAGCGCTGAGGACAGCACGCGAACCATGTACGCCGACACGATCGTCTACGACCGCAACCGGGAGATCGCGGACGCGACGGGCAAGGTCGTCATCATCGACGACGTCGAGGATTACTCCCTCGAGGGCAGGCATGCCCGCTTCAACAGGGTCAAAAAGGAGGCGCTCGTGGACGTGCGCCCCGTCCTCACCTTCGATCTCAAGTCGGCGGAACGGGGAACGGTCATGAGCCGCATCATGCGCTTCGACGTCGACCGCAAGATCGGCATCGCCGAGGGGAACGTGCAGATGGCAAAGGGGGAGACGCGGGCGAGCTGCGATTCGGCGGCGATCTACGACGAGGAGGGACGGGCGGAGCTCTCCGGCAGCCCGCGCGCGACGAACGGCCGCTCCTCCATGAGCGGGAAACGGATGCTTCTCTGGTACAACAAGGACGAGGTCGAGCGGGTCGTGCTCCCCGAGACGGGACGCCTCGCCGAGTCGCCGAAGCCCGGATCCCCCTGGAAGGAGGACTCGTGGATCGAGGGCGATTCCGTCGCCGTCTATCTCTCGGACGAGAAGGTCGATTCCGCCACGATCCTGAAGAACGCGCGGGCGATGTACTACCCGGTCGAAGGCGATTCGAACAAGGTCTCGAACAACTATTCGACCGGCGACCGGATGTTCTTCGTCTTCAAGGACGGAGGCCTGGACTATATCAGGATCTCCGGGGCTTCCACCGGGCTCTACAAGTATGTGAACCTCGCCCCCCGGGAGACGATCGATAGCCTGGCCGCGTCGGTCGACAGCACGCTGAAGTTCAAGAGCTTCCAGAAATCGAACGAACGCGTCCAGTACAACGCCGACCGGATCGAGTACTTCGCGCCGACCGAGAACGTCCTCCTCAACGGCCGCTCTTTTCTCAAGTACCAGAACTCGAGCCTGACGGCCAAACGGATCGATTTCAACTCGCGCCTCAATCTGCTCGAGGCGACGGGCGCTCCCGTTCTCGAGGAGAAGGAGCAGCGGATGTTCGGCGACGACATGGGATACGATCTCGATTCCGAGGGGGGGGTGATCGTCGACGGCTCGACGAAGTACGGCGAGGGGTACTATCAGGGAGAGAACATCTTCAAGGTCGGCGAGGACGTCCTCAAGGTCTACAACTCGACCTACACGACGTGCGAATATGCGCGCCCGCATTACTCGTTTCACGCGGACAAGATGAAGGTTTACATCAACGACAAGATCGTTACCGGCCCGATCTTTCTTTACATCGGGAAGATGCCGGTGTTCTACCTTCCCTACATGGTCAACTCGCTCCGTCGCACGCGCAGCTCGGGGTTCCTCAAGCCGAACTTCGATATCGGGATCGGCAGCCGCGAGGGGCGCTTCATCCAGGGCCTCGGATACTACTGGGCGACGAACGACTATACCGACTTTCTCCTCACGGCCGACTTCAACGAGCGTCGGAACGTCCGGCTCCAGCTCGTCAACAATTACGCGGTTCGATACGTCATGAACGGAAGCGCGCGATTCAACTACGTGCAGGATTTCGCAACCAAACAGAACGGTTTTCGCCCGACGAACGAATGGATGATCGAGTCGCAGCACACGCAGACGTTCTCGCCGTCGGCGAGCTTCAATGGCAGTCTCAAGTTCGTGAGCAGCGACGAGGCCCAGACGGCGATCGACCGGTCGGAGGACGTCACGCGGTTCGTCGACCGGCGCGTGTACTCGAGCGGCAGCTTCAGGAAGACCTGGGGCGGGACGAATCTCAGTCTCTCGGCGGCCCGTGACCAGAAGCTCAGCGTGAGCCTGCCGACGGAGGCCCGCGTCTCGTCGACGCTGCCGTCGTTCTCGCTCAATTTCCCCCAACGATCCCTCTGGTTCGGCTCCAGGAATCCGCAAGGAGAGCAGAGCGTCTGGGAGCGCGGGCTCGGGAGCGTTCTCTTCACGCCGAAGATCTCGGCGACGCGAACGAGCGAGCAGAGCATCGCCCGCAGCTACTCGAGGGTCTCCACCGGGTACAGCATGGGATTCAACCGGCAGGTTCGTCTCGGTTTCTTCGGACTCAATCCGAGCGTCAACATGGGCTGGTCCTACGCCAAGATGCTCACGTACAAGATACGAGAGGGTTACGAGAACCTCTACACCGCGAGCGATCGTCAACGGGACGTGAACGAATTCTCGATGAGCCTCGGATCGGATCTGAGCGCGAGAGCGTTCGGGACCTTCTATCCCCGCATCGGCCCCCTCATCGGCATCCGCCACACCGTGACGCCGAGCGTCCGGTACGGCTTCACGCCGAAGCTGAACCCGCGGCAGCGCGAGTCCCAGTCGTTCTCATGGGGGCTCGACAACTCGATCGATCTCAAGCTCAAGAAGGGGGCGCAAGAGATCAAGTCGAGCGACGTACTCGCGTGGTACGTCGCCGGGAGCTATAACCCCGAGCTTCCCGCGCGCGCGGCGTTCTCGGATATTTCGAGCAGGTCACAGCTCCGCATCGGGAACTATTTGACATTCAATCTCAACAACCGATACTCGCCGTTCCGGGGAAAGATTCTATCGAACTATTTCGGCATGAGCTTCAATCTCACCCTGAAAGGCCCCATGAACTATCCGGCCGTGTGGGCCGCGCCGGAGCGGGAGCGAGTCGCGGCCGCCCTCGACGGGGAGAAGAACCGGCCGGCGCCGCCGCCGTCCGAAGGGCTCGAGCCGGCGAGCGCGGGCGGCACGGCGGGTTGGTCGCTCGCGATCAGCTACAATCTCAGCGAGGCATGGAGCGAACGTTCGTCGCGCACGATGCAGAGCAACCTCAGATACAACGGCAGCGCGCAGCTCTCGCGCGGATGGCGTCTCGCCTTCAACGGATATTACAATATCGAGGCGCGCGACTTCACGCAGCAAACCTACCGGCTCGAGCGCGATCTCCACTGCTGGCAGGCAAGCTTCGTCCACGAGCGGACCGGGAGCGACTGGAGATACTACTTCGAGATCGCCATCAAGGCGCACCCCGAGATCAAGTACGAACGCGGGACGCGAGCGGTCCAGGCCTTCTCCGGTTACTAGGATTCCCGGCGAGGCGGATTGCGGAATTCGCCGATCCGCGTCTTCGACGAAACCCCGAAAAATATTGTATCCGCGCCGTAAAATCGCTACAAAAGTATTGACAGAATTCGAAACGGGCGGTAACGTGGCGCTAAACTCACTGTCATGCAAAGGAGGTGAAACATGAACAAAACCGAATTGATCGATAAGGTAGCGAAGAAGACCGGCCTTACCCTGAAGGATTCCCGGGGCGTCGTCGAAGCGATATTCAGCACATCTCTCAAGGACGGTATCCTCGCTGGAGAGCTCGCGGCCGGAAGAAAGATCCAGATCACCGGCTTCGGCACCTTCATGACGCGCAAGAGAAAGAAACGCATGGGACGCAATCCCCAGACCGGCGAAGCGATTTCGATTCCGGCGACGAAGTTCCCGGCGTTCTCAGCAGGCAAGGCGCTCAAGACCCGTATCGCGAAGTAGGATGGGTTTTGATTTTGGGCAAAGAAAGCTCGCTTTCTTTGCCCATTCTATTTCTCCCGAACGAACCCGCCCGCCGCGCGTCCGCGCGGTATTCCCGTTTCCCTCGCGACCCGTTCATGCTATAGTGCCGTCATGAAGAACGTCTCGTGTTTCATGGTAGCGGGGCTCATCGCGCTCGCGGCGGCAGGATGCCGCGAGGATGCGCGCCTGACGATCCTCTTCACGGGGGACGAGCGGGGCTTTATCGTTCCCGCCGGCTGAGGGGAGAGCGCCTCGGGCGGCGTGGCCCGGCGGGCCACCGCGATCAGGGAGCGGCGAGCGCTCGATCCCCGGCTCCTTCTCCTTTCGGCGGGGGATTTTTCCGGGGGACCGGGTATCGTCGAAATGTACCGGAGCCGGTTTCTCGTCGGGACGATGATCGAGTCGGGCTTCGACGCGGTCGCGGTCGGCGAGAGAGAGCTGAACTACGGCATCCGCACGCTCAGATCGCACGCGGAAGCGGGACTCCCGATCATCTGCGCGAACCTCTATCAGGATGGAGCGCGCATGTTTCCTCCTTTCGTGATCAAACGGATCCGCGGCGCGAAGGTGGGCGTCATCGCGCTCCTCGGCGAGAAGCCCCGCGAGATCGATGGCGTCGAGGTTCGCGATCCGGCACTCGAGGGACGCGAGGCTCTCGAAAGAATGCGAGGGGAATGCGACTGCGTCATACTGCTCGCCCATATGGGGCGGGAGAGGCTCATCGAGATTCTCCCATCGCTCGAGGGAGTCGATATCGTCATACGCGGTCACGGCCTCGATGAGGAACAAGAGCACGAGAGCTGCGTCGATACGCTCGCGTCGTCGTCGAAGCTCGCCGAGGTGCCCGTGTTCTTTTCGGGAAAGTACGGGAAGAATCTGGGTTTCGTCGCTCTCGCCGGCATTCGGGGAAAGAGACCGGCCGTCGTCGAAAGCGCGTTCATCAATCTCGACAAGAGCGTCGCCGACGATTCCGCGACGTCGAGGGAGCTCGCCGCGTATCAATCGGATGAGCGGGTGAAGCAGAGGGAGCTTCAGCTCAGCCGATTGCTTACAAGGGATGCCGCGACGGGCAGGATCCTCGACCGGTATCTCGGGATCGACATGTGCCGGAGATGCCATGGGGAGCTCATGAGAAGGAAGGCGCTCCCTATATGCTCGGCGTCCAGTGCGAGGCGTGCCACGGTCCGGGAACGGCGCATCGCCGTGACGGCTCGTACGCGAAGGCGGCGCGCGAATCGTGCAGGGCGTGCCATACGTCGAAGTGGAGTCCCGATTTCGATTTTCAGACCTACTGGAGCCGAGCCGGCCACGGCGAACGCGCGGACAGCCTATGAACGCAGAGTCGAGAAATTTCCGGGCGATCGTCTTTGCATGCGCCTTCGCGCTCGCCGCTGCGGTCGCGCCGGCGGGCGCGGGCGGGGTCGATTTCCTGGTTCCGGGAATGTCCCTCGAATCCGTCTCGCTCGTCCCGGGAGCGCGTGTCTCCTATCTGGTCGTCTCGAAATCCTTCGGCGCGGCCGATTCCTCGTTCATCGAGCTCCGCGTTCTCGAGCACAAGGGAGGGGCGTTTCGCCTCGAGATCGTGTCTTCCCCGTATCCGCGGTCGAAGAAGGAGAGCGTCACCGTCCGGCTTCGCCTCGCCGAGCGCGTGATCTCCGCCGCGTCTCCGGAATCGTTCAGGTCCTGCCTGCTGGAGATCGTCATCAAGGAGGGAACCGGGGCGTTTCGCGAGCCGACCGCGCGCGAGCTCGACGATATGGACATCGAATCGATATTTCTCCGCCCGGACGACGGGTTGCTGCGGACGCCCCTTGCAGCGGAAAAAATCGCCGTGCCGGCCGGAGTCTTTGTCT